>CAYFGZ010000050.1:0-24258 GCA_964342575.1 uncultured Nisaea sp.
GCTTCTATCACCCTGGCGTTCAATGGACAGATGTCGTTGGGTTCGTCAGTAACTCTTAAAATCCCGTTCCTTCCTCTGGTTTCATCAGAGCCACCATCGTAGCATTCCATCTTTTTGAAGATAGGTAGCACATCTGCGTAACTCCAACCACGGTTACCTAGCTGTGCCCAGTGGTCATAATCCTGAGGCTGACCTCGGACAAAAACCATACCATTGATAGAACTGGATCCACCGAGCATTTTCCCGCGGGGTATAGGAATTCTCCTCCCTCCACTACCATCATCTGGCTCGGAAGAGAAACACCAATTGACAGCAGGTCGATTTATGAGTTTTGCCATTCCAATTGGAATTCTAGACCAAAAATAATCAGAGCCTTCAGTACCTGCCTCAAGACATAAAACATTGTGTTCACCGGACTCGCTAAGTCTATTGGCTAGAACAGCGCCTGCAGATCCGGCCCCTACAATGATATAATCGTATTCTGAATTAGCCATTTAGATATTTCCCACTGATTAAATCTACCAAAAAAACACTTTTTCTATTTAAATTGCCCCATGATTTCAATTCAAGACTATAATATGTTTTGCAGTTACAACAATTAATTAATTAATATAATTCGATGGTTTCCAAACTTTAAATAGAAACTAAACCGACGTATATTATCTTAGGTATCAACAGCTGATAAAATCACCAATGGGGTCGTCGATGGACACGCAACCAATTAAAGCGCTAACATTTGACACTGGCGGTACTATTTTGGATTGGCACACCGGTTTTTCAGAAGTTTTAAGAAAATCTGGGGCAAGCCACAATATCGAAAGAAATTGGTCAGACATAGCTAATCAGCTTCGAAAGCGATCTTTGGAGAAGATTTTAAATTTAGGGAAGTCCGAGCCCGCAAAAATAAACTTCGATGATGCACATGCTATGGTACTCGACGAGTTGTGCAATGAGAATGGATTAGAAGCGTTTACGCCTGAGCAACGAGAGGAAATAGCTTGGAATACGCCGCACAGCTTCAGCACATGGGATGACTTTCCTCCCGCCTTAAAACGGCTAAAGCAGAAGTTTTTATGCTGTTCATTTACAATTTTAAGTTTCAGAATTATTCTCGACACCGCCAAATTCAATGGGATTTCGTGGGATGCAGTATTCTCTTGCGAGGCAATAGGTAAATATAAGACATTATCTGCTCCCTATGAAACGGTTGCCAAATGGCTGCAGCTTGATCCAAGCGAGATTTGCATGGTTGCATGTCATAATTTTGATTTAGATGCCGCAAAAAAGGTTGGATTTAAAACGGCATTTGTTAAGAGGCCAGAAGAATGGGGTACAGATGGGCCGCCAGATCCAACTCCCAATGCGCATCATGATATCATTGTCGATACATTTCCCCAACTGGCAGAGAAGTTTGGTGTTTGAAGTCGCAAGAACGACCTAACCATATAAAACGAACCTAGCTCAAACTTATTGCGTGCTCATTATTTTTTCTCGATGGAACGAATAGATGCCAGTAGCTACGACGGTGGCTGTCCCAATCAACGTGAGGAAGTCAGGCCAATCATCAAATAATAGAATCCCAAGACCTATTGCCCATAGCATCGCTGTGTAACGAAATGGGGCAATAAAGCTCGTTTCTCCTGTCCTCATTGCCAAAACACTAAAAACATAACCAAAAACAATTGCAACAGCTGCCAAACTTACCAAAAGCCAGTGCGTCCCACTTAGCGAAATCCATGAAACGGTAGGTAACATTATCGCTCCATAGAGAGTTATTGCCACCCCAGTAATTAATGCAACTAAGGAAGTAGGGACGTCGTTAGATAATTTCCGTGTAGCTATATCGCGAAGTGTAACGCATAAAACTGCAGCGACTGCGTATATGGAATAAACAGAGAACCCTTCAACACCGGGGCGCACTATTACTATTACTCCTAAAAAACCAACTACTATCGCTAACCATCGTCTCCAACCAACCGGTTCTCTCATAAAAAGCGCAGCCGCCATAGTAACAGTCAATGGAACGGCTTGAAGTATTGCAGTCACATTTGCTAGAGGTATCTGAGCTAGGGCCGATAGAAAAAATATTGCTGCACCGACTTCCCCAGCAACTCGGAGCCACACAAACTTCCAGTCACGGTGACTAATGGCAAAGGAAATCTGTTTTCGATACAAAACAATCATGAAAAGCATCGGTATCGTTATGATACCGCGTAAAAAAATTGCCTGGTAGATAGAAATATCAATGAATAGGAACTTCATAAATGCGTCATTAACGACGAAAGCTAGCATGTTTGCGCTCATGAACAGCGCACCTCTAGTATTTTCGGAAAGTTGCATTTAAACCCTGCTCTACAACCGATATTTATCTATGGCTGCTGGATCTATTTTTAGGCCAAAACCCTTGCATTCTGCAACGTGAATGAAACCACCACTGATAGTGGGGCTTTCAATCAACATACTTGCCCAGAGTGGATCACGGTCTGGGTTTGCAAAACACTCAACACACATGCCATGGGGTTGAGAGGATAAAAGGTGTGATGCAATTTGTGGCTCCTCATGATGAGTCATTAAGATGCTTGATAACTCAGCTATCGCTGCAACCTTTTTCCATGTGGTTACGCCACCACCCTCAGATGCGTCGAAATTTATTATGTCTACCGCCCCTGAGTTGATCAATCGACGCATGGCTTGGCCAGTTATTTCGCTCTGCCCAGCATTTATAGGAATAGAGGTTCTGAGCCTTACCTCTTTCATGTATTCCACATCATCCATCCAATGACAGGGTTCTTCAAACCAGGCTATGTCGTAGTCTTCTATCAAATGCGCAAACTTTACTGCATTTCTCCAAGACCATCCCCGATTGGCGTCTACGGCAATGAGAAAATCAGGACCATTTGCGTCTCTTGCTATGCGTACCCTTTCAGCATCTTGTTCGGGGGTCAGACCACCCACCTTCACTTTACAACCGCTCATCCCCCGGTCTTTTAAATCCTGCATCTCTCGGCCTAAATCATCAAGGGTTTTCCCATCTTCATAGTAACCCCCAATTGAAATTAAATTTCGCTTGTTTGAGGTTCCACCGAGTAATCTGGAAACACTTGTGTCGTAGCAGAGGCCCATGGCATCCCAAATGGCACTGTCAACGCAAGCAATTGACTGGCTCAATATTTCAGGCGAGAGCGCTGCCCCCGGTAATTTTTCAATCAACTTTGAATGCAAAAGTTGCCAGTCACGATGGTCTTTCCCTATCACTAGCGGCGCAAGTTGATCATTGATCATTTCAGATATCAAAGAGCCGTGCGATCGATTGTCACCGTTATATACTTCTGCTACAGGACCATCCTTTACCCACAATCGTGTAATTACTGTACAACGTGAGGTTACGCTGTAAGTACTTCCTCCAAAATCTTTTGTCAGTGGTATACGAATTGCGATCGCTTCTAATTTATCGATAATCATATTTTAATGTTACCTTTCGGTTGACTAATATCGGCTTACGTTTTGTTAACAAAACTTTCCGTTAGTTAATAACGAGACTAAGCGATTGCCCGCGTCGGGAAAACAATATTAAGACTTCATGCCGGTTGTTTGTGGACCAGCTTCACAGTGCGTTAGTAAAAAATTAACAAAATAATACTTCCTAGAGAAAAGTTGGAGATATTTGTTAGAACACTTTATATTATTAGACATTTGCTGCACTAGACAAAGTTTGGCCTATTTTTGATCGACAATTATCAATCAAAGTTCCCTACAACCGACTTTTGGAATCAACGAGATGAGCAACAACTTTGACGTAATTATTATTGGCGCCGGCATAACAGGCGCTTCGACTGCCTACCATCTAAAGAAAAATGGGGTTGACAAGGTTTTGTTGATCGAAAGGGGAGGCGTAGCCTCGGGTGGCACAGGAAAGAGTGCCGCCATATGCAGACAACATTATTCGACTTCGTTGATGGCAAGATTGGCTCGCGAAAGTATTGGAATCATGTCAGACATTGAAAAAGAAAAGGTAGGAAGTTTTTTTCAGTCTGGTTATATGATGTTACTTCCTCCGACGCTTATAGAAGCAGCGACTAAAAACCTCGAATTACAACACTCCGTTGGAGTTGAAACAAGGTTTCTAAGTGAAGAGGAAATTACGAAAATGGCTCCTTGGCTTAATACAGATGGGGTTGCAGCTGTCATTTTTGAGCAATCGGGTGGATATGCGGACCCTGTCCGGATAACGGAATATTTTGTCCATAAATTTGTAAAAAATGGAGGTGAATTCAGGAGCGATACACCGTGCCGAGGATTGATTAGAGAAATGAATAGGATCACGGGAGTCGTATTGGATAGTGGATCAATAAGCGCGAATATAGTCGTCAATGCGGCGGGGCCCTGGGCTCCGATTATTGCTAATATGGCTGGAATAGAACTCGAAGTTAGAGCTGTTAGAGAGCAAGATTCTATTTGGCAGGCCCGCAGCAATCGACCGTTACCCAACGTTTCCATATCAAATGCTGTGGACTCTATATATATCCGTCCAATGGGCGAAAATCGATTTCTTATTGGGCAAGGGTTCCCGAAGGATTATTTCGATGTCGATCCATACAATTATAAACAAACGGCAGATGAAGAATTTGTTAACTTAATTTTGCAACGAGCCTCGGATAGGTACCCCACTCTAGATGGAATGCGTCTTATGACTGCCTATACAGCCTTATACGATGTTACTCCCGATTGGTATCCTTTCATTGGACCACGCTCTGATATTCAGGGATATTGCGATGCCTGCGGGGGTAGTGGTCATGGTTTCAAGATAGGTCCCGCTATTGGAAGAGAGCTAGCTAGTTGGATTGTGGACGGCAAAACTTCGAAGGAGTTCTCACAGTTGAGTTATGACCGATTAGCCAAACGCCAACTTTTTATCGGGGCATATGGAGGAAATCGTGGTTAGTGTTTTCAGAAACTATATGACTTTCATTTTGCATCCCAGATAGGTGACGGTCGTAGATTGATAATGTTGCTTATGCTAACTTTGGCGATAAATCTGGATTTTTTAAAGTGTAGTGATTATTAGGTTACCAAGTCAGTTAAAGTTGCTTCCGCACTGGTGTCCCTTTAACATGTGCGATCTCGACTTGTAAAATTGTGGAGTTGATAAATGTCACCAAGTAACTCAAAAAGACAGAGTGACGAGGATGTGGAGCATTTTGATGTATTGATCGTCGGAGCGGGCATTTCAGGAATCGCTGCGGGCTATTATCTTCGTCAGCAATGTTCCGACAGTAGTTTTGTCATACTCGAGGCGGAAGAGAGTTTTGGTGGGACGTGGTGGACACATCGTTCACCAGGTATTCGCTCTGATAGCGACTTACATACCTTTGGTTATAGTTTTAAGCCTTGGGTCGGGCCGCCAATAGCCACAGCCGAGGAAATTAGGAATTATATGGGCCAAGTGATCCATGATAATGATCTGAAAAATTCTATACGCTACAAGCATCGTATTATTGAAGCCGACTGGTCAAATTCGGATTTACGTTGGATCATAAAAGCTATTTGTATTGATACAGGAGGAACAATTTTTATTAGCTGTAACTTCTTATTCATGTGTCAGGGTTACTATCGTCATAATGAAGGATACACGCCCAATTGGGAAGGGATGGAGGACTTTAATGGTAGAATCGTGCATCCAGAGAATTGGCCTAAAGAAATTGATTATAGCGGACAGAAAGTAATAGTAATCGGATCAGGGGCCACGGCAGCCACGGTTGTGCCGGCAATGTCGAAAGTTGCTGAAAATGTTACCATGCTGCAGAGGACACCAACTTTTTTTCGCACGGGGCGAAACGCTATCGAGATAGCAGAAACTCTGCGAGAACTGAAGATAGATGAGGAATGGATACATGAAATAACTCGTCGAAAGATAATGTTCGATCAAGCTGCTTTCACTGCACGTTGCCGGGAGGAACCCGATAATGTGGCGAGCGAATTAATTGGTAACATAAAAGAGTTATTGGGGCCGGACTACGATGTAGAAACTCACTTTACTCCGCCTTATAGGCCTTGGCGGCAGCGCATCGCATTTGTTCCTGACGCCGACATGTTTAAGGCTATTGCTGCAGGAAAAGCGTCGGTCGTCACGGGGGAGATTGATAGGTTCATTCCAACTGGTATTCGTCTAAAATCAGGGGAAACATTGGCAGCCGACTTGGTGGTTACCGCAACCGGCTTCAATATGAGTGTTATGGGTGACATTGCGTTTAGAATTGATGGCAAGGATATAGATTTTCATGAGACTGTTACTTATCGTGGGATGATGTTTACTGGCGTTCCCAACCTGGCCTGGGTGTTTGGATATTTTCGAGGAAGTTGGACTATACGAAGTGAGTTGATTGCTGCTTTTGTGTGCCGTCTTTTGAACCATATGCGGAGAACCAAAGCCAGAAGCGTAGAGCCAGCGTTGCGACCGGAGGACAGCAACATGGAACTATTTGATTGGATGGATGAAAAAGATTTTAATCCAAATTACCTCAAGCGAGCCTTATCAATTCTTCCGCGGCGCGGCGCTGACGCCGAGTGGAAGCATACGCAGGATCACTGGCGTGAACAGGTCGAATTTCCTGCTATCGACCTGGAGGACGATGTCTTTGTCTATCGTCGTGATGGAAAATCGGCGATTGCAGCGGAATAGCTATGTGGCTTAAGAATATTCCGGGATATTTCATTTTTTCCAATAATAAAGACCATTCCGATATCATAGTTTTAGTACCCCAGGAATTAAATTAAGTAACGAAACTAATTAGTCTCAGACACACGCCCGGGACATAGATGGCCATAGACTTTTGTGATTGTTATCATTTAGCCTCTGGGAGATGTCGAAAATATGTTTAGAAATATGCCGGATAGCGCAAAGGGTATTTGGTGTATGATAGCTGGGACGCTATTGCTGACCAGCCAGGATGCTATTACTAAATGGATGACTGCAAAGTATCATGTCGGCGAAATTCTATTTTATCGTGGCATTTTTGCGTTCGTGCCCATCGTTGTTTTGGTAGTTGTTTCTAGAAATCTTAGTTTATTGTCAACAAAAAGCCTCTGGACTACTCTCTTACGCGCTTTCTTGGGCACAGCTACATCTATATTTGTAGTACTCTCTTTTATTCATTTACCGTTAGCTACAGCACTGGCAATTATTTTTCTTAGCCCGATAATGTTAACAGCCTTATCGGTCCCTTTATTAGGAGAGAGAGTAGGTCGGCAGCGGTGGATAGCTGTTTTTATCGGCTTTGGCGGCGTTCTTTTGATCGTGCAACCTGGGATTGGAGGTGATTGGGCGTATTTTGCCATTCCTTTATTTACAGCTCTGCTATCCACTTTTCGGGACATTGTAACTCGCGGAATGAAGGGTGGGGATAGCTCTGTATCAATTCTATTTTATTCTATGATAGTTGCGCTTATAGCCGGCGCTGGGAGTTTGCCAATAACAGGCACTCAGTTGCCAAACCTTTCCGATCTCGTCTTATTTGCTGCTGGAGGTACAATGGTTGGGCTTGCACATCTTTTACAAATACAAGCGTTGTTGTTTGCCTCGGCCGCTACAGTATCGCCATTTAAGTATCTTTCATTAGTTTACGCGGCCGTTATCGGCTATGCTATCTGGGGAGACATCCCGGACGGCTGGAAGATCACTGGTGCAGCGCTTATTGTTGGCGCAGGACTTTTTATATTGCATCGAGAGCGTCGGCTTGGTTCAGCTTAATTGTTTTAAATAGGGTAGTTCGACCACTAATTATTGATTTGATTTTTTATTGAAGTTATCTAGTTGCGTTTTAGCGCCGGCCATCATGCAGGCAAGGTCAGATGTAAGCATAACCATATCAAAACCTCGCCCAGCGGCTCCTGCCGCAAATTCTGCGCTAGCACAGTGCATTACGGCTTTTATACCACACTTGTTCGCTGTCTTGAGAATCTTATTGCAGGTCTCGAGATGCAGAGGATCTGGATTATCTCCCCGCGGTTCTAGGTCCAGCGCAAAAGAGAGGTCAGATGGACCAATATAGACTGCATCCAGCCCTGGTGTGGCACAGATTGCTTCTAGGTTAGCTAAACCCTCCTTGGTTTCGATCATAGCCATAACAATTACTTCATCGTTTGCGTGAACTGGGTAGTCGTGACCTCCGTAATGTATAGCGCGAACAGGACCGAAGGATCGCATGCCCGTTGGTGGATATCGACACGCCGCAACCGCTGTTGCTGCTTCTTCGGCGGTATTGACTAATGGCACGATTATACCATATGCCCCCAAGTCCAAGGCTTTCATTATTGCAGCAGGTTCATTCCACGCAACTCGTACAAATGGTACTGTCTCTGTTTGCGATATAGCCTGAAGCATAGGAAAAACATCACCCATTTCCGAAGTACCGTGCTGCAAGTCTATACATAGAGCATCGAAACCTTGGCGGCTCATTACTTCAGCTGTAATGCCATGGGAAATTGATAACCAACCAAGAGTGGCACATTTCCCATCATTCCATATTTGTTTGATTTTGTTCTTTCTCATGTTGCTACCTTCAGAATTATTATACAAAAAACAAGATCACGACTGCGGCGTGGAATAAAATCGACAACACGGCCCTTGGAGCTCCTTGTTAATTGCCTATCTTTAAAAACCGCTAAAAAGACTTGCTTTAAAAACCGCTAAATAGACTTGTCCCAACTTCCTTACACTAAGATTCTATTCCGAGTCACTTTGATTTTGAAAGTAGCAGGTTTGTGAATGTTATATGTTAGCTTATATTTTTCAAAACGTATAAAAAGTGTTGTATGGTCTGCGAGATCCGAACGCACAATATCAGCAGGCAGAAAACTAATTCTTTGGGCCAAAGTTTTATTACGTAGTAGGGGATGTCAACATCTGAGGGAGTTTTAGATTAGACAATTGTATTTGCACTAGGTGTTTATAGGAGGAAATTGGATGCATAACGCTCTTGTGCCTTTGACTAGAGCTAAATCTTTTATGGATGATTTTAATCTTAAGGCACCCATTTTGCTTGCCCCGATGCCCGGAGCGACTCCCGCGGCCTTGTCTATCGCGGTGGCGAGCGGAGGTGGTATGGGAGCCTGTGGAGTTTTACTTATGACAGAGGATCAAATAACTGAGTGGGTTAGTGAAATGCGATCAGGGTCAAACGGTGCCTTTCAGTTGAATACGTGGATTCCTGATCCGAAGCCTAACCGGGATCGCGTCCATGAAACTGAGATTCGCCAATTTCTTAGCAATTGGGGCCCAGCAGTATCAGAGGATGCAGGCGATGCTCCCGCGCCCGATTTTAAAAGCCAATGTGAAGCCATGCTGGAGGCTGGTCCAGCGGTTATTTCTTCAATTATGGGTTTGTACCCGCCAGAATTTGTCAGTCGCATGAAAGCTAAGCAGATCAAATGGTTTGCCAAAGTGACGACAGTCAAAGAGGCTATTGAAGCAGAAAAAGCTGGAGCGGATGTAGTTGTTGCCCAAGGCATGGAGGCTGGAGGACATAAGGGAGCATTTCATGCGGTTGAAGCCAACAGTAATATGGTGGGCATGTTCTCTCTTTTACCCGCCGTTTGTGATGTGGTGAATGTTCCCGTCGTTGCCTCTGGAGGGGTCGGAGATCCGCGTAGTGTTGCGGCTGCACTTATTTTGGGCGCTTCTGCGGTTGAGATTGGCACGGGGTTCCTTCGTTCTCCGGAAGCTGGTATTTCGAAAAGTTGGGCTGACGGTATTGGAGTAGCTAATCCCGAAGATACCTTGGTGAGCCGAGTTTTTTCGGGACGTTTGGGCAGGAGCTTACGTACCGCGTATGCAACTTCGGCCACCTTGGCTGAAGCTCCAGACCCAGCACCTTATCCAATTCAACGAAACTTAACCAAAGCGATGCGTGACGAGGCCGTTAGGTCTGATAAGTTAGACGGGATGCAAGCTTGGGCTGGTCAGTCCAGCAAATTCGCGAGAGAAATGCCGGCTCAGAAAATAGTAATTGAACTCTGGAACGGGGCGCAGCGGCTGCTCGGTGCAAGATAACCAGCCTATTGGGGCCTGTTGTTGTATTACATATAACCAATTAAAGTAATAAAAGAGGAATTGAGTAGGTTCAGGTCTTAAAAGGGAGAAAGAGATGTTTGATCACATCGGTCAAATCCCTGCAGTTGCGGCGGCAAAATTTTCGAATAAAGATGCGCTTGTTTTTGAAGAGAGAACACTAACGTTTAATGATATATACGGTTTGGTGGAGCGTGCTGCGGGAGGACTTCACGAAGTTGGAGTAAAGCAAGGTGACATAGTCACTCTTTATGCCGCGAATTCCTGGGAATGGATTATCAGCTATTATGCAATTTCACGTATCGGTGGTGTTATAAACCCAGTTAATACAATGTTGACCTCAGATGAAATTGAGTATGTAGTTAATGATTGTGGAGCGAAGGTAATTATTTGCTCCGGTGAAAAGGTTTCAGAGCTTATTGGCGTAAAAACCCGTACCGGTTTGCAAGAAATTATATCGTTTGGGTCAGAAATAAAAAAAGGTTCACTATCCTTCGACGCCCTATTAGAATTGAATTACTCTCCACCAGCCCTAGCCAATATTGACCCTTTGGGTTTGTCTACGATCGGTTACACTTCTGGTACTACTGGACACCCAAAGGGAGCCATGCAGTCACATAAAGCTGTGATTACTAACGCAGCAATGACTAGCCAAATGCAGATGCGGGGATCGGATGATTGTGTGGTCAGCGCTCTCCCATGCCCACATGTCTACGCTAATGTTTTAATGATGAGCATGATGATGTTTGGCTGCAAGCTAATACTGCATCGCCTTTTCGATGCAGTGGCAATTTTTGAAGATATTGGAAGGTATGAGGCAACCATTTTCGATGGGGTGCCTGCCATGTACATGTTTATGCTGAATAGCCCTGCCATTGAAGAGGCAAATTTAACGAGTTTGAAGCGTTGCTATGTCGGTGGCCAGACAATGCCGGTTGCAACAATGAAGGCGGTAGAATCAAAATTCAAAGCACCCCTGATAGAATTATGGGGTATGACGGAAATAGCCGGTTTAGGGGCCACCCACCCACTTTATGGAAACAACAAACATGGTTCGATTGGCTGTGCTTTACCATATTGTGAACTGAAAATAGTTGATTCAGAAGACGTAACTATCACTCTGCCACGGGGGGAGGTGGGTGAGTTAATGGTTAAAGGACCAATTGTAATGATGGGATACTTTGGTGACGAGGATAAAACTAGGGAAACCGTCGAGGCGGATGGTTGGCTCCACACTGGGGATCTAGGGACTATGGACAGCGATGGTTGTGTATTCATAGTAGATCGCAAAAAAGATATGATCTTGACGGGAGGTTATAACGTTTATCCAGCAGAGATCGAAAGAGTTATAGCGGAACACCCGGAGGTTGCTCTTGTCGCAGTTGGAAAAATACCTGACGACATAAAAGGGGAAATCGCAAAGGCCTACGTAGTGTTGAAAATGGGCTCGTCGTGCGTTGAGGATGAGATAATCCAATTTTGTAGGAAAAAGCTGGCAGCCTATAAATGTCCGCGAGAAGTTCAGTTTGTAGATGATGTTCCTAAAACTAGTACAGGCAAGATTTTGCGGCGGGAGTTGCATACATTGGACCTCCAATAACGTTCCATCTGCCGGCAATATTCAGTTTTACCGTGAGATAAGTAAGATGTATGAAACTCAAAAAGGGATTTTTAAGAATGGCAAGAGGAAAAGTTTACGGAAGGTATATGACGGCTGTTGAATGTTAGGTAAAAATGGTATTATGGCATGGCTGTTGGCCCCTCTACTAACGAGATAGTATTAGAAATACGGAAAAAATTAAATTCAGATAAAGCAGAAAACGACAAAAATTTATGAAGGATTAATAGCGACTTTAGTCATAGATAGCGGGCGATAATAAAGGAAAGAAGTCAGAGGCGATTTCTACTTTTTGACTGCGATAGCCTATTCGTTCTAAATCTTTCCGTAAGGAGATCTAATCGTTCGTTTCCCCAAAATAATTCATCTTCAAAGATAAAGGAGGGCACGCCAAAAACACCCCGGGTTTCAGCCTGTTTCATTAGATGGTTGAATTCCTGCCAGCCTGGTTTTTCTAGGTATTCGAAGAAAGTATTTGAACTTCCCCCGCACTCTTCAACGACGCCAGCCAGGGCGTTGGTGTCTTCTATATCTAGACTGCGCGCAAAAAAACGTTCAAAGACGAGGTCTATAAACAAGTCGATGTTTCCGAATTTTTTGATAAAGAGCAGAGCTATAGATGCCAACGTGGAATCAAAGACTTTTTGAGGCCCAAGGATAGTCATGTTTCTCTGATTTGCCAGGCGACGAGCATCCATATACGAGTACTTTACGCGGCGCCATTGATGGTCGTTCCGGGTATCAATAGATCCGAGGAATTCAGGAATATTTAAATTGTATGGAAACCATTCGAGAACAACGTCATACTCTATGGCAATAGCCCTAAGTGGCTTCACGGATAAAAAGGCATATGGACTTTTGAAATCAATAAAGACATCAAGTTGCAACATATTCATTATCCAACACCTTTGACATTGACACAACCACACACAATGGGAGGTGTTCGTTTTTTGCTCCCATTTTTTTTTTTGTCATGATAATTTATCTCGTTTTATTTTAATGCCATGAGCTTCTCGATCCCATGTGTCATTAGTCACACCAAGTTCTCGTAATAGTGCCTTTTGAATTTTTGTAGTAGGCGTTTTGGGGAGTTCTTCCACAACCCGTATGTACCGTGGAACCATAAAATGTGCCATCCGTTTAGTCAAAAACACAAGGAGTTGTTCCGGATTTATCTCTTGTTCCGGTTTCGTTGCTAGAATGATCATAACTTCATCTTCTCCATGCTCACTCGGTACTGGGATTGCTGCGCATTCTTGTACCTTGGGATGTTCATTAACCACTATTTCGACTTCGAACGAGGAAATGTTTTCTCCACGCCGTCGGATAGCGTCTTTTAATCGGTCAATAAAATAATAATTCCCGGCTGAATCGCGACGAAAAGCATCTCCAGTATGAAACCAACCATTTCTCCAAGCCCTTGCGCTAGCCTCGGGATTTTTGTAATAGCCGTGATTAATAGCCCAGGGAAAATCAGGTCTTATGATTAATTCACCCACATTTCCGTCTTCTACTTCAATATCATTTTCATCCACGATTCGAAGTTGATTAACTGGCCTTGCTTTGCCGGCGCGGCCCGGTTCCCTGGGGTTTTTTTCGGAGATGATTGGGGTATTAATTTCAGTCATGTTGAAGATTGTGTATATATCCACGCCGAAACGATCTGGAAACTGAACCGACTCTTCAGTAAGTGGAACCGAAAATGCCATTCGTAGACAATGATTTTTATCATCCGGCGTTGGCTTTTGTTTGATAAGGAATGTGCACATCACGCCCAACAAAAATACCGATGTAGATGTGGTTTCACGCACCACATCCCAGAATGTTTCGGTTCGAAAACCTGGGCTCATGGCGATTGATGCTCCCCTGCAAAGCATAGCGTTAACTATAAAACAACCCCCAATATGAAACATAGGCAAGTTTATCAAACTTCGGTCATTGGGTTTTAAACAATGCCAGGCTTCCTCATCCATGCCATTATATGCATGGTAGTATGAAGACATAGTTCCCTTGGATGGCCCCGTAGTTCCGGAGGTGTATACGATCGACTGCAAATCCCAAGGCTGTATCGCCCTCTTTGGTTTAGAAGGGTCTTGGAGCATGTTTTTTATACACGATTTATAGTCAAGCAATTTTAAATCACTTTTTAGACTGGAGTTTCTTCCAACTATTAATACCGTCTTTAACTTTGCTGTTTTTATGTCTAAAAGTCGTTCTACAAGTTCTTGATGTGCTATGATGAGTTCTGCATCGGAGTTTTCGATTACATGTTCGAGAAGAGTTCCACGATAACCCGTGTTTATTGGGATATATACTGCTCCTATGTAATTTATTGCCAGATAAGTCTCTAGCGCCTCTGGGCCATTAGGCAACCAGACGACTACATGGTGATCCTGAGTTACGCCGAGGTCCTGCATGACGGCGGCAACTTTTCGCACCCGAACCAAAGTTTCCCGGTAAGTCCAACTGCCTCCTCCCTCAAAAACAACAAAAACTTGATCTGGTTGTTCTTTTGCATGGCGCTCAAGTACGTAACGAGACACACATATATCTGCTTTAGGAAGGTTTCGTTTCAAAATAGGCCTCTGGTAGAAAATATTATTTTGGGTTGTTTAGAGCTTGATAGTAAATTATTAACATTCGTCTAATTATGTATTGTTTCAGGGAATGGCCGAAATTTAGTTGCGGACCAGCCGCCATCGATCGCCAGGACATGGCCAGAAATAAATGAGGCTTCATCTGAACACAAAAAACCTATGGCATTAGCAATGTCCTCAGGTGACCCAACTCTCCCGAGCGGAGTTGAAGTTAGCAGTAAATCTCTAAAAAAATCGTTGTTTTCAAAACGTGCCTTGTTGATTGGTGTCAATATCATTCCAGGCGCTATAGCATTAACTCGAATATTATAAACGCCATAATCTGCTGCCATATTCTGAGTGAGTCCAACTACAGCAGCCTTTGTTGCTGAGTAGATTGAGCTTCCAGGAACACCAATTAAACCAAATACCGAAGCTAAATTTATTATAACTCCCCCGTTACCATCGCAGCGCATATAATCCACAGCGGTTCTCGCAAAACGAAATAATGCTCGCAAGTTGACATCTATGAAATTGTCTAATTGTTCATCATCTGTCTGGTGAAGCGGCTTCGAATTGCCAATTCCGGCGTTATTGACAAGAATATTGATCTTTCCAAAAGCGCGTTTGCAGCTTTCAACCATAAGTGTGGGAGCGTCTCTTTTTGTTATATCCATAGTTTCCACTTCACACTTCCCCATATTAGGCTGGATTAAATTAAATGTTTCCTTTAACCCTTTCTCGTTTTGATCAACTGCTAAAACGTTGGCTCCATCTTTTAAAAGTCGGAGTGCTGTTGCTCTGCCTATACCGGAACCTGCCCCGGTTATTAGTGCTACTTGGCCTTCCAATCTTTTTTTCATCTCATTCTCCATTGTACATATACTCGATTGGCTGAGTAGCTATAGTATATTACATTGAAAACGGAATCCGGATCCGTAGGATGATCATGGTTCTTCGTATATCAATAAACGAAATCCTTTATCGTTTTAATTAGAGGTTACATAGGAAAACTTGAGGTGAAAATGAGCCCAAATGTTATTCCACTATCTGATACTATTGGTGCGGAGATCAATGGCATAGATATCTCTGCTCCTATTTCCGTAGAAGAGGTTAGCATGATAAATCATGCTTTGGCCGATCATCTTGTTATTGTTATCCGCGATCAAGAACTGAAACCTAGAGAGTTGCTTTCGGCTGTTCGCCTGTTTGGTGAGACGATGGAACAGCATTTGAGTGGTACGCTGATGGAGGAACATCCGGAAATAGCAGTTCTTGATAGTCGCAAAATGCCACCTGATAGTGAAGGGAATATTATTCCGTTTGGCGCGCGAGATTGGCACACTGATCATACAAACCATGAAAAGCCACCTAAGTACACGGCTCTCTACGCTGTGGAACTTCCATCAAAGGGCGGAGATACTAGCTTTGCTAATATGTATGCAGCCTACGAGTCCCTTCCGGTGGAAGAGCAGTTTCGTCTCTCTAAACTTGAGACTATAAATAAGATTGAGGATTTCGCTTATATTGATCAAGGTGCGCGCGAAAAATATGGAAATCTCCCAGTTCATCCACTTATACGCACCCATCCAGTTACTGGGCGGAAAGCGATCTATGTTCATCCTGGAAAGTTAAAATGCATAGTAGGTTTAGAGCCGGAAGAAAGTCTACTCATGATAGCAGAGCTATTAGATAGAGTTATTACTCCAACAAATTGCTATCGGCATAATTGGCGCAAGGGCGATCTTCTGTTATGTGATAATCGAGCAGTTCTGCATCTGGCGCATAGGGATTACGATTTAAATGAAGGCCGTATTATGCATCGCGTATTGCTGAGAGGGGAGCGGCCATTTTAATTCGCTTAGGGCCTTCAGCTCGTTTAAACGAATCAGATGAAAGTTTAGGTGGTAGTATTGATTAATGGGCCTTTTTCTATTCTTGGTTAAATGTAATGTGATCTGAAGTAATATAATTTTATATGTTTGGGTCGGATATTTCTAAGAATTTTGATTTCTAGGGTCTAAAAAGTCGCGAACAGCGTCTCCCATTAAATTAGCACCAAAAACAGCTGCACTAATAGCAATTCCGGGAAAAATAACTAACCATGGTGCAACGCGTACATACTCTGCCGCCGATTCAGATAGCATCCGTCCCCAAGAAGGATACGGTTCAGGGACGCCTAGACCCAAAAATGATAATGATGCCTCCGTTAAAATAGCAGACCCCAACTGCGCGGTGCCTAACACTATCAACGGAGCCAAAGTGTTGGGAAGGATATGCCGAAATGCAATGCGTTGATGGCTCATACCTACCGAACGGGCGGCTTCAACGAAAGGCATTTCTCTCAGCGATAAAACATTCGATCGGATCACACGTGCAACCTGCGGAACTAGGGGGATAGAGATGGCTATGATGGTATTTTCTAGCGAAGGTCCTAGCGATGCCGCCATAACGAGTGCCATGACCAATAGTGGTAAGGCCTGCATCATATCGATAATACGTTGTATAAGCAGATCAAACCAACCCATGAAGTAGCCACACATTAAACCAATAATCGTTCCAAGGACTCCCCCTAAAACGGTAGAACCAATGCCCACTGCCAGTGAGATGCGTGCCCCGTGGATAATGCGACTTAGAACATCTCTACCCATCATATCGCCGCCAAATAACATATCAGTGCCAGGTGGGCTCAGTGACATCTTGGCATTAGTTTGTGTTGGGTCATATGGAGCTACAAAGTCAGCAAACACAGCGGCAAAAACCACTAGGAAAACAATAAATGATCCTACTGCGCCTAGAGGATAATGCTGACATAGTCTTTTAAATCGATACCATGTGGAGCGGTTAATGGGCTTATTATTATTTGTCGCAAGTTTATTATCTAGAGACGCCATAAAAAATCCTAATTCGAATATCTAATACGAGGATCCAAAACCGCGTAGGCTAGATCTGTCAGGAAATTTATTACTACTACGATGATAGCAATAAACATAACCAAACTTTGAACGATCGGATAGTCACGCATTAGAATTGCTTCAACTAAAAAATGTGCAACGCCAGGAATATTAAAAACCGTCTCAGTTATTATTAATCCTCCTATCAAAAATGCTGCTTCTATGCCTACAATTGTTGTTACCGGTAGGACAGCATTTCTAAGAGCGTGTTTATAATTTATAGCGTTTTCACTGGCGCCTTTAGACATCGCTGTTCGGATATAGTCCTGTCGCATGACCTCTAACATGGACGACCGGGTCAAACGCATAATTAAAGCTGAAGCTCTGAAACCAACAGCTGCCGATGGCAAAAGATAAAGTAAAAGTTCATCCCATAAAGTTTCCGGGGTTTCTGTATAGATGGGAATGGCACCCATATATGAAACACAAGCCATCAGAATTAAAAGGGCTAACCAAAACGACGGCAGAGATAGGCCACTTAAACTAATAACTCGCAGGATATAGTCCAGTGTCGTGTTTTGCCGTACGGCACTGATGACGCCTAATGGTAATCCAAATAAAATAGAAAAAAATAGGGAAAGAGCTGCTAATTTTGCGGTAATTGGAATCCGTGGACCTATTTCATCGATTGCAGGCATTTCAGATACGAATGAGAAACCTAGGTCACCGACGAGTAGACCAATCATCCACTCATAGTACTGTTGATAAATCGGCAAATCGAGCCCTAGTTCCTTTTCTATGGAGGCTTTCTCGGCCGGATCAACAAAGCCTGCAGAGTCAAACATGATATCCACTATATTGCCTGGAACTAAACGCAACAGAACAAATATAATTACGGACATGCCCAGCAGAGTGAGCATCATCAACAACACCCGTTGGATAAGATAGGCGGACAATAGCCTACTCCCTCAAATCACTCAGTCTCTCAGCGACTTTTTATGGAAAAGAAAACCGCTTAGCCGACTCTGTATCGGCTAAGCGAGCTTTTGTATTTCAATTGAGAGACCTATTTATCAATATAAATATCCTCAAACCGCCAGCCATTGTACAGGCTGTTCGTCTGTGTTTTAAAATTTTTGACGTAAGGCTGAAAACAATTATACCGCACATTATTCGCGATAATCGGACGTGCTGCGTCTTCCTGAAGCTTCTTGTCGATCTCCCACACTAACTTCATGCGTTCTGGTCCGTCATCCATCATGGATTGTTTCTCGAAGAGCTTCATCATCTCCTCTTTGCAATAGCCAGTATAATTACGCTGCGAACCACACGCGTAGTTCTCATAGAACATTGCATCGGGGTCATCCACGCCAATTCCTGTCAAGTTAAGACCGACCTGATAATCCTTTCTTGCCACCTTGGCGTGCCAATTGCTCGTCTCGATAGTATCTAATTCGCCATCTATGAAAATTTCCTTAAGATGGTCAATAAGTAAGACAGCAGGGTCACGGTATATAGCTATATTTCGAGTAGCTACCTTAATCTTAAGACGATTATTCGGTCCATAACCTAAACTTTTCATTATTTTCCGGGCCTCGGCTCTGTTGGCCGCGACGTCCGGGTGATAACCAGCTACATTTTTTAAGACTTCTGGGGGCATCCCCCAAACACCGTGTGGAGGTGGTAGCATAGCCCCACTCATAATGAATTCACCATGTCCTAAGATTTTATTAAAAGCGGCTCTGTCAATCGTTAAAACCATTGCTCGTCGTATTTTCGCATTATCGAAAGGTGGTTTGAATTGATTAACAATTAGGTTGGTGGACACGTTTGTTGCGTGCTTTTCACAAATTGCATGAGGGGCTTGTTTTTTTAAATCCTTATATATGGGAATTGTTATATCTCCAGCGAAGGACATATCGAATTTTCCTGCAATGAACCCCAAAACTCGGGTGGAACGACTTTTTATAATGGTCCACTCATGTCCGTCCAATAATGGTCGCCCCTTTTTCCAATAATTCTTATTTCGCGTAAATTTAACGTGCTCATTTTGTTTTAAGCTAACAAATTTAAATGGGCCCGTACCTATTGGTTTGGTCCTCATCTTCTTAGGCGGCACGTGGCATGGATAAACCGGCGAGTAGCCGCTGGCTAACAGCATAACGAAGGCCGGTTGCCTTCGTTTAAGATTAAACGTTACTTCATAATCTCCATTAGCCTCAACGCTAGCTAAATTCTTGTACCAGGATTTTCTGGGGTTTTTTCGCAATTTTGCTTTAGATTTACCCAAAATCAAATTCCACGTACACACCACGTCTTTGGATGTAAACGGTTTCCCGTCGTGAAATTTAACACCTTCGCGGAGAGCGAATGTCAATTTTGTTTTATCCCCATTCCAAGTCCAGCTTTTTGCCAAGTCTGGTACAATTGTATCCAAGCTGTTCCGTGGCTTGGCCTGGTCAAACATTATGAGATTATTAAATACGCTCATATACGGGACCAGCGTCGAGCTCGTTGCTTCCTCATGAATGGACCCACTTGGTGGTGTCCCCCTATGGTAAAACTTTAGAATTCCCCCAGATTTTTCAGCAATAGCTGTAGTGGATGCAATACCAACCAAGCTAGTAAAGATAGTGGCAGCTGCTAAAAATTTTGCAAAATTGCTTTTCATCAAATACCCCTTACATTAAGAAAAATATTCGTTAGTTACTGGAGGTCCTCTATTTGGGTTGACCCAAAGTTTATGAAAACAGTTTTTACTACGGTACTGCCAATGGTAATCAGACGTCTCCAGTTTTTTTATTTTAAGCGGTTCCTAGTTGCTAAAAAGTTAGGAACCAGTTATTTCACCGTAAAAACTAGGCTAACTGTAGAGAAATATATTTCCTGCCTCAACCCAATTGCCCAAAATGTTTGCATTTAATCAGGCTTGTGGTGAAAAATGATTATTGGTTTTGTTCAATGAGATACCCCTCCAGCCATCGGGCGGTTCTAAACAATTTTCCTTCTTCACCTCGTTTCCCAACTAACTGTAGCCCCAAAGGCATACTATCTACCGACAATAACGGTAATGAAAGGCATGGCACACCTAAATATGTCCAGAGTCCGTTAAAAACGGCTGATCCTGTTGTTTCAAAACCGGCAGGCGCGGGGCCTGGGGCAGAGAGGCAAATTATGGCGTCATAAGCTCTCAAAAGGTCCACAATACTCTCGTATATGGACTCTCTTGATTGCAACGCCGCTATGTAATCGCTAGCTAAAGTATTTTTTCTGGATTCTAACCGTTCGCGCAACTTTGTGCTAAGCAAAGATGGTTGATCTTTCAAATATTTTCCATAGTAATAGGCGTTTTCCGCCGCAAAAACGGTGCCATGAAAATCTATTATATTTTCAAAAGGGCCCGACAAATTCTCTTTCCTGCACTTTTGCCCCAGGGATTCCGTTACTACTGATATCGCGTCTTTTGCTGCTGGATGTGCGTCGGTCCAAGCGGGTGTTTCGAGAAATACGAATTTGGGACCGATAGACGGCCTTTTCGAGTATTCGGAGAGCAAAACGTCTCGTCTTCCGGTGTAACTCTGTTGATCGTGCACTTCGGTTTTTGAGATACTATCGGTAATTAGAGCTAGATCCTGAAGTGTTCTGGCATAGACTCCCAGTGTGTCTAAGGTATGGGATTGCAGAAGTATCCCCGTCCTAGGTATTAAGCCTAACGTGGGTTTTAGTCCGTATGTTCCGTTAAAAGAGGCGGGTCTTATAACTGATCCCCCCGTTTGAGTCCCCACAGCTAATGGAACATGGTAATCAGCTACACTGGCACCGGAGCCAGCGGATGATCCGCCAGGCGAGTGTTCTATGTTGTGAGGATTTCTAGTGTGGCTTGGTGTTAGGTTGGCTAGCTCGGTGGTCACTGTTTTTCCTATTATGATAGCGCCGGCAGTTTTTAGCGCGTCTACACAAGTCGCGTCTTCCTTGGGGCGCCTGCCTTTGAATATAGGAGATCCATTTTCTGTCGGCATATCCTTGGTATCTATAACGTCCTTAATTCCAACGGGTATTCCATGAAGGGCGCCAAGAGTTCCACCACTTCTCTGGTATTCATCGGCTTTCCTTGCTTGCTTTATTGCTAAGTCGCTATCAATATAGGACCATGCCCTAACGGCAGTTTCTCGAGTTTCAATACGATTTAAACAATCTGTTATAAGTTGTTCACTGGTGAATTTATGATTTCGAATTCCCTCTGCAGCAAGAGTTGCCGATAGCTTGTTTAAAGTTCCCATTTATTTATCCTCAAGGCATTTATCTGAATTCAATTACTTTTTATTTAACTATGTTTCAACTATAAAGACTTGACTATTGCAGTGAATTTATCCTGAAAGGCGTTAGTTATGAAGTTACTAAATTCGTTTGGTCCAAATCCAAGAATGCTTCGCATGTTTCTATTGGAGAAGAATATAAATATAGATTTTATTGAACACGATTTAATGGCAGCTGAAAATCGTGAAGAATCCTACTTGCGGAAAAATCCTGGTGGTCAATTGCCTGCGTTGGAATTGGACAATGGTGTCGTCATCGCTGAAACAGTTGTCATATGCGATTATCTGGAAGAATTATATCCTGACCCGGCTTTAATTGGGAGTACGAGTCAGGAAAGAGCAGAAACTAGAATGTGGAATCGCCGCGTCGAACAAAAGATAACGGAAAACATATATGCTGGATTTCGTTTCGGTGAAGGATTAAAATTATTTGAAAGTAGAATGCGTTGCTTGCCTGAAGCGTCGGATGGTTTGAAAGCTGCGGGCCAAGATGGCTTGGCTTGGCTAAATGAACAGATGCAAGGAAAAGAGTTCATTTGTGGCGATAGACTAACGATAGCCGATCTGGTCTTATACTGTTGTACCGATTTTTCCTCGGGCGTTGGTCAGTCTATTAACGCAGAACTAGAGAATATCAACGCCTGGTTTTCCCGTATAGAAAACCGCCCGAGCGCTGTTGAAAGTTTGCATCCCGCGGCAGAGAAAGTCAAAATGAGAGGCTGAAGTTGATTTTTATGTGCGGGAGTGGGTGATACGGTCGTGAGCAGTTTCGATGTTGCAGTTGTTGGCCTTGGTGCGGCGGGTAGCTCGCTTGTCCGCAGTTTGGCATTAGATGGAATTTCAACAATCGGCTTCGATCAGTTTCATCCACCGCATGAAATAGGCTCTAGTCATGGGGAGACACGCCTGACCAGAGTTGCCAACGGTGAAGGTGATGTTTACGCGCCGATGGCGCTTCGTTCGATTGAAATTTGGCGCGAACTCGAGCAGGAGACTGGTGAAGAGCTGTTCGTGGAATGCGGTGCGATAATTATTTCCAACCCGGACCAAGTGGCTGAAAGGATAGTCCGAAAAAACTTTTTGAGGGAGACGCAGTCGGTCGCAGAACGCTTTGGCATTCCGCATGAAATACTAGATGCGGAGGAGATAAGATATCGATTTCCACATTTCGGTATTTCCGATTCCGATCGGGCGTATTATGAGCCAGGAGCGGGTTATCTCAAACCGGAACTATGCATTTCTACACAACTTGCTGCCGCTCAACGGATTGGGGCATCACTGCGGTTTGGAACTAAAGTGCAATCCATAGAGGGGCGGGGCGGGGGAGTTGTGATCACTACAAATGATGAGTCGTTAGAAGTAGGTAGGGTAGCAGTTTGCGCTGGTCCATGGGCTGGTGAATTGTTGGGCCCTCCGTTTTTAGCGGCTCTGAAACCATATAGGCAGACGCTACACTGGTTCCCCATCGACGGTGAATATAAGGAAGCGTGGCAGGCGGGACCAGCATTTACCTGGCCGCATGGCACTGGTAGTGGCGATTTTTTTTATGGATTTCCGTATCTACCTTCCACGGGGTTTGCAAAGGTTGGAACAGAAGGGTTTGCAGCCACAACACATCCAGATTTATCGCTTTCAATCGACCAGAATGCTGCGTGGCAAGTCTTTGAACGGCACCTGAGGGGCCGTCTTTTGGGACTTCATCCGACCGGCGCTGTTTCAAAATCTTGCCAATATACAGTTACCAGTGATTTCCAGTTCGTTATTGATCATCATCCCGATAATGAAAATATTTGGATTATTTCGGCTTGCTCTGGTCACGGTTTCAAGCACTCTCCAGCGGTTGGAGAAGCGGTCGCGGCCCTGTTGAACCGGGTTGAACCGTCCGTCGACCTGTCGGGTTTTGCGCTCGATCGTCTCGATCTATTCTGAAGGTACAGCCACCGAAAAGTCACTTTTTTGTTTTTTTTAATTAAAGAAGGTTGGCTAAGTGAGGCTATTGGCCAAGTTATTCGGATTTAAACCCATGATGTCTACGTGCATATTCGGGCGAAATCTTTTCATCTAAGATATCGGCGGAAATCCTGGCGGGGTCACGTTGATTTGGATCTCCATATCCACCACCTCCGGCTTGGTCGTGTCGGACGACATCGCCTTTACTAATCTTGCATGTCACTTTTCCTGGCAATGGCTCCCAAACTTCCTCGCGCATAATCCAATTGGAACTAAGCGCGCCCGGCTGTCCCCCTTTGAGACCGTAGGGATTGAACCGGGTTCGATCGGCTCGCAGTTGCAAAGTCGCCGTATCGGCCAGTAGTCGATATGATCGTGAAATTCCAAGCCCACCTCGCCATTTTCCTGCTCCACCACTATCGGGAATGAGTGAATATTCTTCAATTCGCAACGGCTGGCGTGCTTCCAGGGTTTCGATTGGCGTATTTGAAAGATTTTGCGACGGGTTGGTGATGGCCTCTATCCCGTCTTTGTCTGGTCGACCTCCCCAAGCACCACATATCATATCAACTAGAATGAACGGACTACTGTCCGCCCTATATCCTCCAATACAGACTACTGTATTGCCGCCTTCGCCCGCTGCTGGAACACGATCCGGGACGATCTTACCAAGCGCTCCAAGCATCGTGTCGAATACTCGGTACCCCGTCAGCGCGCGGGCTGCACAGGCAGCTGGCATCGTGGGATTAAGAATAGAAGCAATTGGCGCTGATACCTCTATACAGCGGAATACCCCAGAGTTATTTGGTATATCACCTTTCAAGACTGAACGAACGCT
>CAYFGZ010000051.1:0-23598 GCA_964342575.1 uncultured Nisaea sp.
TGTACAGCCACGACACACTGGGTCTTGGACACCTAAGGAGATGTCGCGAAATAGCCCACCATTTAGTCGAATCAAACTCAAGGCTTTCTGTACTTATACTTTCCGGTTCGCCCATAATAGGCAGTTTCGACTTCAGAACGCGAGTAGATTTTGTAAGAATTCCAGGTGTAATAAAGTTGAGAAATGGTGATTACACTTCTCTGAGTCTCCATCTCAACATCGAAGAAACCTTGGACTTACGAGAATCCATCATTCGCCACACGGCAGAAACCTTCGATCCGGATCTGTTTATCGTTGACAAGGAACCGTGGGGATTAAGGGGAGAAGCAAGGTCCACTATGGAAATGCTTCACCAAAGAGGTACCCCTATGGTTCTAGGATTAAGGGATGTTATGGATGAGCCCGCGGCGCTCGCTCCCGAATGGGAGCGAAAAAAGGTTTTACCTGCACTTGAAGAACTATACGACGAACTTTGGGTTTACGGTATGAAAGAAATTTGCGATCCATTCGATGGGTTGGATCTGCCCGCCAGCATAAAATTAAAAACCCGGTATACTGGATATCTGAAACGGCACGTCCCATCCATCGGAGCCTCTCCACAATTTAATGCGCCGGAGGACCCGTTCATCTTGGTCACTGCTGGAGGTGGGGGTGACGGCGAAGGATTAATGGAATGGGTATTAAGGGCCTACGAATACGATCAAGATCTGCCATATTCCGCCCTCCTTGTTCTGGGACCATTTATGACACAGGAAAAACAAGGGGAATTTATAGATAGATCTAGTCGACTCGATAGAGTTCAAGTCATCACTTTTGATGCTCGAATAGAGAGTTTAATGTCAAAAGCAGCGGCGATGGTCTCAATGGGTGGATATAATACTTTTTGTGAAATCCTTTCATTTGATAAACGTGCATTGATTATACCTAGGACAGAGCCGCGCTTGGAACAATACATAAGAGCACAAAGGGCCGATGAATTGGGGTTAGCAAGCATGCTTGTGGATAATGGCGATCACGACCCAAAGGAAATGGCCGCGTCACTGCGACGACTTCCCAGTCAATCCAAACCATCAGAAACTCTTCCAACTGATATTTTGGGTGGGCTTCCAAAAGTTAATAGACTAACAAAGCGTTGGTTGAAAAAAAGCCGGGACACTCGCGAGGATAGCTCGTTAAGACGAGCTTAATATTCCAGCATGCAAGCAAATGAGAACGAGTTAAAAACGCTAATTAACCCACTTGCAGTAGTGTTAAAAGGTTATCCTAGATTATCGGAAACTTTTATCGCTCAAGAAATCTTCTCTCTCGAACGCGCTGGATCGCCAATAACTATAGTGTCCCTTAGAAAACCAACAGAGACCCAAAAACATCCTGTACATCATAAAATAAAAGCTCATGTTCTCTACCTGCCAGAGTACCTTTACAAAGAACCATTGAGGGTCATAAAAGGTTGGCTTAAGGCTCGCACGCAACCCGGTTACCGGACCGCAAAAGAAATATGGGTGAAGGACCTTCTGCGAGATTTTTCCGCAAATAGGATACGCCGGTGGGGACAATCGTTAGTTTTAGTAGCGGAATTAGATCCAAAAATTCAACACCTATACGCACATTTTCTGCACACGCCAGCGTCCGTAGCATACTATGCCGCGTTGGTGAGCCGTCGCACCTGGTCAGTCTCGGCTCATGCAAAGGACATTTGGCTAACTCCAGATTGGGAAAAAAGGGAAAAATTAGTATCGTGCACCTGGGCAGTTACTTGCACAAAGTATGGGCTGGAGCACTTAGCCACTTTGGCGCCGGGAAAAACCCGACTCAGCTATCATGGGTTAGACCTATCTCTATTACCTAGAGCACCAACTCATCGAAATAAAGAGTGCGGCACTTCTGATGACAAGCCCATTTCTTTTTTGTCAGTTGGTCGCGCCGTGCCAAAAAAAGGTTTTGACGTGCTCTTACATGCTCTCGAGCACCTACCCCCTAACATTTATTGGCGCTGGGTTCATATTGGTACTGGGAAAGAGTTAAAGAAACTCAAGAAGTTAGCACTTTCTTTGAATCTTTCTGACAAAATTATTTGGAGGGGACCCTGCAACCAGGACGATGTTTTTTATGAATATAGCAAGGCAGACTTGTTTATAATGCCGAGCATCGTAGCAGCCGACGGTGACAGAGATGGCCTCCCAAATGTCGTGATGGAAGCCGCGAGCCAAAAACTCTGCTGCATTGCCAGCGATGTCGCTGGATTGAAGGAATTCATTCAACATAACGAAACGGGTTGGCTAGTTCCACCAGGAGATATAGCGGCCCTGCGAAATGCGATTTTAAAATTAACTTTGGATTGTAATTTGAGGACAGCGCTCGGCTCTAAAAGTTTTTTTTTATTGAATGAAAAGTTTTCTCATTTTCAAAGCATAAAGATTATTATGCAGCTGCTAGAACAACATAATTGCACTGAAACCGCGTCTATCCGGGACAGTATCTGATGCGAATCGGCTTTTATTCTCCCTTAAAACCACCCGACTCCCCAATCCCCTCGGGAGATCGCAGAATGGCCCGTCAACTAATAAGCTGTCTTAGAAATCGAGGACATGAGGTGAGGCTAATGAGTCGCATGAAAACTCGAGAACCAGAAGGACAAAGGAGTGAGCAGATAGCAATAGAGAATAGATCAAATAAAATTGCGGAGAACCTTGTTAGCAGATTATCCGGCCGTAAAAGCTGGTGCCCCGACGCGTGGTTTACATACCATTTATTCTATAAAGCCCCAGATTGGATTGGCCCAAAAGTTTCCAAAGCACTCGATATCCCCTACATAGTTGCCGAAGCATCTCATGCTCCAAAGCGAAAGAACGGTGGGTGGGAATACAACCATGAACAGGTTTTAAAGGCCCTATACCACGCAGATTTGGTCATTGGTCTAAATAGCTCTGACGCCCACTGTGTCAAACCGGTACTCAATCCGGATGGTCTATACTCACAGATCAAACCATTCCTAGAAAATAGAGGAAAGGGAGCCCATTCAGAGGATAAAACCGCTCTCCGCGATCATATAGGACGACTACACCAAATTCCGCGGGATAGCATATGGTTTCTTACTGTAGCCATGATGCGCGACGGCGCAAAACTGGAGTCGTACAAGCTGTTGGGGACAGCACTTAAAAAATTGAATACGAAAAACAGATGGAGTCTTATAGTTATTGGAGACGGGCCTTGCCGGTTAGAGGTAGAACAATTATTACCCCAAAACACATTTTTTCTGGGAACCTTGCCCCAAGACGAATTAATAAAGTACTACAAGGCAGCTGACATTTTTCTTTGGCCCGCCATCCAAGAAGCCTACGGCATGGCTCTATTGGAAGCACAATGGGCGGGACTACCTGCAATCGCTGGAAACTCGGGGGGCGTTCCTGATATTCTTCAACATAACCTCACCGGCTTGCTGTCGAGACCTGGTGACGCGGGCAACTTTGCTGTTAAGATACGCTTTCTTATGGATAACCCTATTATCCGCAAGGCGATGGGATCAACGGCCAAAAACGTGATTCCCAAAACACATGAGTTTGAAATGACGGCTGACAAAATTAATGGTTTGGTGAGCTCCACTTTGGAACGATACCATTTAAAAAAATGAGCACGCTATTCGCCATAATACGACACGCGCCAACACCTTGGAACGTTGACGGGAAAATACAAGGGCGAAGCGATATCTCCCTGAGCCCACATAGTAAAAGGGCGATGGCGGAATGCTGTTTACCAAAGTGCCTAGAAAAGGCAGTTTGGTTCACAAGCCCACTTAAACGAGCATTGGAAACAGCTCGACTTCTAGGACTGGAGGAAACCTATATTGAACCTCGCCTCATAGAAATGAATTGGGGTAAATGGGAGGGGGAAAAACTAAAGAACTTACGTCTCACCTTAGGGTCAAAAATGAAGACAAATGAAGATCAGGGCTTAGACTTCATGCCACCAGGAGGGGAGTCACCACGCCATGTTCAACATAGAGTAAAGTCACTACTCTTGGAAATATCCAAAGAAACCCCCAATAAAATCGTTGGGGCCATCAGCCACAAAGGAGTCATAAGATCACTTCTTTCGCTCGCAACAGGATGGGACATGCTTGGCCAACCTCCAATTAAAATGGACTGGTCAAAGATTCAGATATTCTCCATCGATGCTAATGGAATCCCCAGACCTTATCGCTATAATGTGCCACTTAAAAAAAGCGGTAAAGCCTAATGTCTGCACCAACCGTATTCATCTACGTACAAAATTTGCTGGGAATTGGGCATGTGCGCCGATCAGCAGCTATAGCGCACGCCGCTTTCGGTAGGGGTTTCGAGGTGATTTTTGTTTCCGGTGGTATGCCCGTTGACGGCATACATATTGAATGTACCCGTTTTTACCAACTTCCTCCCGTCCGTTCTCTCGATGGAAATTTCAAAACACTGGTCGATGATCAAGGAATACCGATCGATAATACCTGGCGCAGAAAGCGCCGCGAGCAGTTAAAGTCTATATTTGAAGAAACCCGCCCAGAGATCCTTTTAACCGAACTATTCCCTTTTGGCCGCCGCCAATTTCGATTTGAGCTCATCCCACTCCTAGCGCAAGCAAAACAAGCGAAGTGGAAACCGAAAATCGTTTGCTCCATGCGGGACATTCTCGTTACAAAATCCAGAAAAGATAGAAATCTCGAGATCGTTAAGACGCTAAACCTCTATTACGACGTGATACTGGTGCACGGAGATGAAAAAATAATTACTCTGGACAAAACTTTTCCTTTGAATTCTTACATACAGCATCTCATTAGGTATACGGGATATGTATTAAATCCCATTGAACTGGCCAACACAGGAACAGTAGGCACAGGAGAGATTATTGTTTCACTTGGTGGTGGAGCTGTTGGCGCAACTACATTGATAAAATTGTTTAACCTAAGAAAAAATCAACTCAACGATAACCAGCCATGGCGATTTATACTGGGCCCACACATGCCCGCTGAAGTTGCGGAAAAAATAATAATTTCTGGAGAAAAAGATATCATAATCGAACATACTCGCCCTGATCTGCCTAGCGTTATTTGCCGGGCGGACTTATCTATTTCTCAAGGGGGATACAACACTATAGCCGAAGTTTTGGCTACTCGTACTCCAGCTATTGTCATTCCTTTTGAAGGCGGGGTGGAAACAGAACAGAGGTTTCGAGCCGACCTTTTGGCTCAAAGAAATTTGATTCAAGTTATATACGAAAATGACTTGTCGTCGGTTAGTTTAAGTGCGGCGATAAAACGAGCTTCCAAAACTCGACGCACGAATGAAGAAACCATAAACTTGAATGGCGCCGATAACACGGCCAAAATTTTTGGCGAGCTATTATGACTTTAGAATTAGAGATTGAAGCCCTCCATCTGGAATTGAATGAATGGTCTAAGAATAGTTACGTTGCGCAGATCTGGTGGCGCGACGACGATTTGCATAAACCCACGGCAGCACTGGATTTCCTTCTCAAAGCTTCAAGCACCCTACCTTTTAAACCCCTTTTAGCTGTTATTCCCTCTTTAACATCAAAAGACTTGTGCTCTATTTTAACTGGCTCCGGTTTGGCCGTCGGCGTCCATGGTTTTCGACATGTGAACCACGAAGGTAATCATGAAAAGAAATCCGAATTTGGTCCCTCCAGACGTCTCCAAGATCAGATTGATGATGTAAAAAATGCCAGACAGGCGCTATATGAATTGCTAGGTGAATCAGTTTTTGATTGTTTTGTACCTCCATGGAATCGCCTAAATAACAGCCTCATCCCACATTTACCGATATTAGGTTTATCAAGCCTTTCCACGTTTGGAGGCAGAAAAAGCAAACAGCCCTGTCCCGGCCTACTCCAAATAAACACCCACGTCGACATAATAGACTGGAAAAGTAAAAGGGCTTTTATTGGTGGCGAGTCCATGGCCGCTCAAATATCGAACCATCTGACGCAAATAAGATCAAAGTTTTCTTCCAAACCTGAGCCGCTTGGTCTTCTTTCACATCATCTGCAAATGAAAAAGGAAGACTGGCTCGAATTTCAAACTGTTTGTTTTGCCTTGGAAAACCACCCAGCAGCATATTTAACTAATCCACACGAACTTTTTTTATAGAGTCACTTTATGCTAAATTGCTATTACTCATTTAAATCACTAAGGGGAGATTATCTTCGCGGAACTGTAGGATTATTTGTCACAGGGGGACTATTAATGGCGGCAACAAAAATGACAATTTTCCAATATATTTTCGCTGGAGGAGCTGTCTTATTTTTTGGTTTTTTGATCCGAACCTTTCTTAGACAAATTACGGTATATCAACTTTCAGAGAATGGCCTAAGCGCAAACGGACCTTTTAAGCGGTGTATCGTCTGGGAAAACTTGAATAGGGTCAAACTGAACTATTTTTCAACTCGTCGGGATCGGAAAGGGGGGTGGTTTCAACTGAACATTAAGAGCGATGTTTCCTCGATCTCCGTTGACTCTGAACTCTTTGGGTTCGAAAGAATTATGGAAAACTGTGTTGATGCTATACAAAAAAACAACCTAATAGTGTCCGAAGCCACTAGTGAAAACTTCTCGAGTTCCGGCTTTCCCTTATGCACTAGTCCGCGAGGTACAGAACAAGCTGAAAAGAGAACGGAACAGCGTGAAGATGGATAGCAGCAGCCCAATTTTAGCTATAAATGACTTAGAGGTCGGTTTTGATCTACCCGAAGGGTATATTACCGCGGTAAAAAATGCTTCCTTCGAAATCCCTAGAGGTACTACGGTCGCACTAGTGGGAGAGTCGGGGTCTGGAAAATCCGTCATTAGTCAATCCATATTGGGACTATTACCTACCAAAGCAAGAATTTCGCGCGGTTCTATAAATTTAGATGTCGAAGGCAAAGTAATGGACATTGCTAAACTAGATGCCCAAGGCAAGGTAATGCGCAACATTAGGGGTCAATATATCTCGATTATATTTCAAGAGCCCATGACATCATTATCGCCTCTTCACACTATTGGGGATCAAATCACCGAAGCCCTACTCTTGCATCGTCAAACCAATCTAAAAGAGGCTAGAGAAGTGACTTTAGAAATGCTCAGGTTAGTCGGTTTTCCCAACCCACAAAGAGGCCTTCGAACATACCCCTTCGAGCTGTCCGGTGGCCTTCGACAAAGGGCAATGATAGCAATGGCCCTCATTTGCCATCCTGCGCTTCTAATCGCAGATGAACCAACTACTGCCCTCGATGTTACCATACAAGCCCAGATTTTAAAGCTGATGAATGATCTTCAAGATCAATTAAATATGGCTATACTAATGATTACCCACGATTTGGGCGTTGTTGCCAACGTAGCCGACGAAGTCGTTGTATTGTATCGCGGCGAAGTTATGGAAAGTGGATTGGTGGAGGATATATTTCGCGATCCTCGGCACCCATATTTAAAGTCGCTGATGGCAGCGGTTCCAAGGTTTGGCATGGGACAAAAGGATCGACTTATTCCAATTCGAGAAGTTATTTCGGAATCGGGACATCTTCTGGAAGAAAATTTTTCACAAGACAATTCCATAAGTAGTACAAATGGGAAACCTTTATTAAAGGTGGAAAACGTAAAAAAAGAATTTTCTATCCGAAAGAATGGCCTCTTCACACGGACGCCAGAATTGATAACTGCAGTGAACGATGTAAGTTTTCAAATAAAACGTGGATCATGCCTTGGCTTGGTGGGAGAATCTGGTTGCGGGAAAACCACATTAAGCAAGATAATAATGAGAGCGATATTGCCCGACGAGGGTCGGATAACGTTCGTTGATCAAGAAAATGGTATCGATATCTTGGATCTAACGCATTCTCAATTGATAGATTTCAGAAAGAAAATACAATTTATCTTCCAAGATCCATTTAGTTCCTTAAATCCAAGGATGACAATTTTCGATATTATTAGCGAACCGTTGCACATTCATAGAATTGGTGACCAAAAATTTCGAAGAGACCTTGTCCGTGAATTAATTAAACTGGTAGGGCTAGATATTCGCCACTTGAATCGCTTTCCTCACAGTTTTTCTGGCGGTCAAAGACAACGGATTGGCATAGCACGGGCCTTAGCACTCAGACCCCAGCTGCTCATTTGCGATGAACCTGTTTCTGCACTAGATGTATCTATTCAAGCGCAAGTATTAAACCTACTAAAGGATTTGAAAGAGAAATTAAATTTAACATACCTGTTCATATCCCATAACCTCGCCGTGATTAACTACATTGCCGATGAAATAGCCGTCATGTGCTCGGGCAGTCTCGTAGAAATGGCGTCCAAGGAGGAACTATTTAAAAATCCGCTACATCCGTACACCAAAGCACTATTGGCAGCTGTGCCAAATCCGGATCTCGATACCCCGCTTGATTTCAATGCTATTATGGACGAGCGATGTTCAAAACCAAACGAATGGGAGTTTCCATTTAAAATTGATAAAGATAATCATCCAAAACTCCTTCACTTGAAAAACGGGCATAAGGTCAGAGCACATGAGTCTATTTTGAATTCCTATTCTGTTTCATGATCAGTTATACAAAATCGCTCATTTCGCTATTCAGTGCAGGGGCTTGCTTCTTATTTTTCCCGGCAACTCCGTTTTGTTATACAGATGCCCCAAGTCTAAGGAATGAGGTGTTGTCCGGAAAACTTCCGCCTGTCGATAAACGTTTACCTTTTAAGCCCCGAATACTCGACTTTAAGTCCAAAAACCTTGTGATCGGGAAGTATGGGGGTTCGATTAGAATGCTTATGGCCAGAGCAAAAGATGCCCGGCAAATGACTGTATATGGGTATTCTAGACTAATCGTATATGAACCAAATACTTTCACATTTGAGGCTGATATACTCAGTTCATTTGATGTAGAAGACGGCAGACGATTTACGTTTTCTCTTCGGCCTGGGCATAAATGGTCCGATGGACACCCCCTAACGTCCGAGGACTTCAGATATTGGTGGGAGGAAATAGCCACTAATCCTAATCTATCGCCTGTTGGGCCGCCAAAAGTAATGACTGTAGAAGGAAGGTTGCCCATTTTTGAGGTTATTGATCAGCATAAAATTCGATATACGTGGCATAAGCCTAATCCAGATTTTTTACCGCGATTGGCGGGCGCTAGCCCACTTTACATTTATCGACCAGCTCACTATATGCGCCAGTTTCATAATAAATACGCCAGCCCAAAGCTAATAGAAAAAAAAGTAGCTCAGGCAAAGCAGCGAAACTGGGCTGCACTTCACAACAAGATGGATAATCTATACAGAAACGATAACGTCGATTTGCCCGTTCTACAGCCTTGGATATGTGTTAGCAAACCATCTGCTAGCCGACTTATATTTAGGCGTAATCCTTATTTTCATAGGGTTGACCCTATAGGACAACAACTTCCTTATGCAGATTCTTTTGTATTTACCATCGCCAATAACAAACTGATTCCCGCGAAGGTTGGAACCGGAGAAGCTGACCTCCAAGCGCGTTATCTTCGTTTCGATGATTATACTTTTCTGAAAAAAGGGGAGGAAAGGTCGTCGTTTTCCACACATTTATGGAAAACAGCTAAGGGGGCACATTTAGCGCTATTTCCCAACCTCAACGTAAATGACCCTGTTATGCGTCAAATTCTCCGGGACGTGCGATTTAGACGAGCTTTATCGCTGGCCGTAAATAGGCATGAAATCAATCAGGTTATCTACTACGGCCTTGCAATAGGGGGAAACAACACTGTTCTACCTCAATCGCCACTGTACCGACCCAAATATAGGGAAGCCTGGAGTAAGTTTAACCTGGAAAAGGCAAATCTACTATTGGACGAGATTGGATTAAGGGATAGAGATAATAGAGGTATTAGACTGTTACCCAATGGAGTTCCACTTGATCTAATAATAGAAACGGCCGGGGAAAGTACAGAACAGACAGACATTCTGGAGCTCGTCCACGACAGCTGGCTTCGTATAGGTGTGAAGGTTTACACTAAACCCTCTCAGAGAAATGTTTTTCGTAATCGAATTTTTTCGGGGGAAACAGCAATGTCAATTTGGTCGGGGGTTGAAAATGGTATCATTACTGAAAATAGTTCCCCTGCCGAATTTGCCCCAACAACGCAACAATCTCTTCAATGGCCAAAGTGGGGACAATACTTTGAAACCAGTGGAAAAGCGGGAGAAAAACCGGATGAGAAAGAAGCCATTGAACTCATGCAACTCTACAGAAAATGGCAAGACTCGAAAACCCAAGCGGAAAGGCGGATGATCTGGCATAGAATCCTAAACATTTCTTCGGACCAGGTTTATTCCATTGGACTTGTAGCTGGAGTTCTTCAACCAATAGTTGTTGCAAATAGTCTTCGCAATGTACCAGCGAAAGCCATATATAATTGGAACCCAGGGGCCCATTTTGGGATCTATAACCCGGACACCTTCTGGTTCGATAATCAGAGCTACAACAACCCGGAAAGGTAAAACTAAGTGCTTTCTTATGTAGTTCAAAGAATTCTAATTATGATACCAACGCTGATCGCAATTAGCGTGATAACGTTTATAATTATCCAATTACCGCCCGGAGATTATCTTTCTACCTATATAGCAGAGCTCCAAAGTCAGGGCGAAAACGTCGATAGCACCAAAATTGAAGCATTAAGGGCACAATATGGCCTCGATAGACCAATGATCGAACAATATAGCCTCTGGGCCCTGGGAATGCTCCAAGGTGATTTTGGGTTTTCATTTGAATATCAGCTACCGGTATCCGAGGTTGTAGGTGATCGGTTATTTTTAACTTTAGTTCTAAACTTTGCTACCATAATCTTCATTTGGGTAGTGGCTTTTCCAATTGGAATTTACTCAGCAACGCACCAATATAGTTGGGGAGATTATGGGTTAACATTTATAGGGTTTATAGGACTTGCTACTCCAAATTTTCTTCTTGCTTTGGTTCTATTGTATCTCGCCAACGTATGGTTTGGGACGTCAATTGGCGGTCTTATGGACCCCGCCTACATCGGACAGCCTTGGAGCACAGAAAAAGTCTTGTCTGTGCTAGAACACTTATGGGTTCCGGTAGTCGTCATTGGAACATCCGGCACCGCCGGCATGATACGCCGACTGAGGGCAAATATGCTGGACGAATTGCAAAAACAGTATTTCATAACTGCCAAAGCAAAGGGATTGCATCCGCTGAAAGCATTAATAAAATATCCACTTCGAGCCTCATTGAATCCGTTCATAGCAGACATAGGAAATATGTTGCCTCAGGTTGTGTCAGGTTCTGCAATTGTTTCCATGGTTCTATCACTGCCAACCACCGGTCCCATGTTAATTTCAGCTCTTCAGAGTCAAGACATGTATTTAGCGGGCTCATTTTTAATATTCTTGGCACTATTGACCGTGGTTGGAATGTTCCTATCGGACATTGCTTTAGCCTGGCTAGACCCCCGTATTCGACTAGGGGGGGGGGCACAAAAATGAGTTCGCCCCATTACGTCAACCCATCACCCTTCAATCCAAATGCTGAGGAAGTTTTAACGCTAGAACAAGAACGCTACTACATGGCAACACATTGGCAGCTTATGTGGTGGAAACTAAGACGACACCGTTTAGCTCTTATTTCTGGCGTTATTTTAGTATTTATGTATTTCTCTGTGATTATTAGCGAAATCCTTGCACCGTATAGCTTGTCAACGCGAAACACGGATTTCATATATGCACCGCCACAGCGAGTACACTTCTTTCACGAAGGAAATTTCGTCGGCCCCTTCGTCTATGGATTAAAATATAAACTCAATATGGTAAACTTGAAACGTGAATATCGAGAAGATCCAAAGCTATTAAACAAAATTCGTTTTTTCTGTCATGGTGATCAATATAAACTCTGGGGAGTTCTAGACTTAGATTTTCACCTTTTTTGCCCAAGTAAGAATGGGACTATTTTTTTGTTGGGGACCGATCGACTAGGAAGGGATGTTCTCTCTCGGATCATCTACGGAACTCGGATTTCTCTAACGGTCGGACTACTAGGTATAATTTTCAGCTTTATTATAGGCATAACCATAGGTGGTTTAGCTGGCTATTACGGCGGCTGGATTGATAGCCTATCCCAGCGATCCATAGAAATTATTCGGTCTTTTCCGGAATTACCTCTTTGGATGGCCTTATCAGCGTCTTTGCCAGTAACGTGGAGCCCGATACTTGTCTACTTTGGTATTACCATTATTCTTGGAATGCTAGATTGGACCGGCTTAGCTCGTGCGGTCCGTTCCAAATTGCTGTCCCTTCGTGAAGAAGATTTTGCCCTGGCCGCTCAACTAATGGGGGCCAAACCAAAAAGAATTATAGCTCGCCACCTGTTGCCGAGTTTTATGAGCCATTTAATTGCATCCGCAACACTATCAATCCCCTCTATGATACTTGGAGAAACTGCATTAAGTTTTTTGGGGTTGGGGCTACGACCTCCCATAACATCATGGGGGGTTCTTCTCACTGAAGCGCAAAATATCAACGCCGTCGAACTCTATCCTTGGATAATGACCCCTGTAATTCCTGTAATAGTTGTGGTATTGGCTTTTAACTTTTTTGGAGATGGTCTCAGAGACGCCGCAGACCCTTATCATTAGAGAGAATATTTCACCCAGCATACAACCCCACTTCTGCTGCTTTTATCGCCAGCAGAGCTAAAATTCTATCCATTGTTGGAGTTTTAATTCCCGATTCTTTAGCAAATAAGCAGACTATCTTTAAAATCGAATCAATTTCCATAGGGCGTTGAGAATCCCAATCTTGAAGCATAGAAGAACGGTGTTCAGACCGATAGTCGGGTTTTAGCAACCGGTCCCAATCCAAATCAATTTCTATGCCATGAGATGCTGCTACTTCGTGGGCCTCTATTATCATTTCCTTGGTGATAGCTGTAGCTTCCTTGTTATGTGCCAAAACAAGTTCATTCACACCAGTCAATACAGCAAGAGGGGATCGCGAAAGATTAACTATGAGTTTGCTCCAAATAGCCTCTTCTAAATTCTCTACTATAGGAGATTCCATTCCTGCGTCTTCTAAACAATTTGAAACAGCTAATAACTTGGTATTTTTGACAGACCGAGGAGAGCCAATCATAAATTTCCCCCTGGTTGGCCGAGCTGACAAAATAACACCTGGCTCGGTGACAATGGCAGGGCAGTCGACAACACATCCAATTATCTTATCAATCGAGATTTCTTTGCGTAATATACCCGTTGGGTCGAGCAAATTTGCAGCCAGCAGGTTTGCGTTAGGATGACGTGAATCATACCACCACGGAATCCCATTCATTGCAAAAATCACCTGTGTTTCAGCACCAAGAAGCGGGCCTATATCGGAACCCACACCTTCTAAAGCTGGTCCCTTAACCGTTACGAAAACTAGATCCACGGTCCCTACATCTTTTGTATTATGCGTTGAAAACGGAAAGGCTTTAAGAAACTTTTCTCCATGCTTTAGGTTTACGCCGTTTTTTTTGAACGCAGCTAAATTAGGCCCACGGGATATAAGAGAAACTTCATGACCTGCCAACGAGAGATAGACGGATATAAATCCACCGATTGCACCTGCTCCAAAAATACAAATTTTCACAAATAATATCTCCCAATCAAAAACTATCTACCCAAAGTCCGTGGATCACAAATAAATATTCATATAGGCCTCATTTTCGTACCACCTGAGGATGTGTGATTCATCAAATAACTTTCCGTTATAACTGTTATTAAAACAAAAAGTACATATATGTGTGCAATGTTTAAATATTCCATCCACTGCTATTGCATGTATGTGAGACTCCAAGCACAATCGGAACCGCACAATGAAAATAAACCTTTGAATTCGCTTAGTGGGGGAAACATGTCGGACCAGCAACCAAAAGATCCAAATAAAGGAAATCGGAGGTCTTCTGATTGGTATGGAAAAGCAGATAAGGACGGTTTTGGGCACCGGTCTTGGATGAAAAACCGTGGACTTCCAGCAGATCAATTTGATGGGCGACCTGTTGTCGGTATATGTAATACCTGGTCTGAGTTCAACCCTTGTAATGCCCATTTTAGGGATATTGCCGAGCGCGTGAAGCGTGGTGTGTATGAGGCTGGGGGTGTTCCGATGGAATTTCCAGTATTCTCAAACTCAGAAAGTCAGTTGCGCCCAACGGCAATGTTGTATCGAAACCTTGCGTCTATGGATGTCGAAGAATCCATTCGGGGTCTGCCTATGGATGGCGTTGTACTTCTTGTTGGCTGCGATAAGACCACACCGGCTTTAATGATGGGGGCTGCTTCTTGTGATCTACCCACCATCGTAGTCTCTGGTGGGCCAATGTTAAATGGTCGTTACAAAGGTCAGCTAATGGGTTCCGGAACCCACACCTGGAAATTTTCGGAAATGGTAAAGGCGGGCGAAATGACACTTGAGGAGTTTATGTCAGCCGAACAAGACAATTCACGGTCAGCAGGTCACTGTATGACAATGGGAACTGCTTCAACCATGGCTAGTTTTGCAGAGTCAATCGGAATCGCACTACATACTAATGCAGCTATCCCCGCGGTAGATTCGCGGCGCTATGTATTAGCGCAGATGGCCGGCCGTCGAATCGTCGAAATGGTTCGACAAGACATAAAAATGTCCACTCTGTTGAAAAAAGAAAATTTTGAAAACGCCATTATGGTTAATGGCGCTATTGGAGGGTCAACCAACGCTGTAGTCCACATGTTAGCAATCGCTGGGCGAATGGGCATAGACATCACGTTAGATGACTGGGATCGTCTAGGACAAGATGTCCCTTGTTTGGTCAATTTAATGCCGTCCGGCGAGTACTTGATGGAAGATTTTTTTTATGCTGGCGGGCTACCAGCGGTGATACGACAGTTGGAAGACTGGATCCATAAAGATGCGATTACCGCAAACGGAAATACTATCTGGGATAATTGTAAAGACGCAGAATGTTATAATAAAGATGTAATCTTTTCGGCCAAATCTCCATTTAAACCAAATGGTGGTATCGCAGTGCTAAGAGGCAACCTTGCTCCCGGGGGTGCTATCATAAAACCCTCTGCTGCATCACCGGAATTGATGGTGCACAAAGGCAGAGCCGTTGTTTTTGAGAGCATAGAAGATTACCATGAGCGCATCGACGATCCGGCGCTAGATATCGATGAAACGTGTATAATGGTGCTGAAGTATTGTGGGCCCAAAGGATATCCGGGAATGGCGGAGGTTGGTAATATGGGCCTTCCTTCCAAAGTGTTGAAAAAGGGAATCACCGATATGGTGCGTATTTCAGATGCTCGGATGAGCGGCACAGCATACGGCACTGTAGTACTGCATACAGCCCCAGAGGCGGCTGCAGGCGGGCCACTCGCTTTCGTCCAAAACGGCGATATAATTGAGTTGGATGTACCCAACAGGAAACTTCACCTCGATGTTACGGATCAGGAATTGCAGCGAAGAAAAGCTGGATGGAACGGATTCGTTTCTCCTTACGATCGAGGATACACGAAAATTTATGTTGATCATGTAAACCAGGCCAATCAAGGTGCGGATTTAGATTTCCTAGTTGGCAAGAGCGGAACTCCTAAATTGAGAGAATCTCATTAACTTCAACTTTAATGCGGATCCCTTAGATTCAAATAACCGCAGTAAGTACACTAATAAATTCCATTGATAGTTGAAACAAGTGTACAAAACCCTTATCAACCGACGCGAGCGTAAATTTTATTTTGTTTGGATTACTTACTCTTGGAAATCGCAAGGACTGTCTCTGATCTTAGAACCCATGTTTCGAAATGGCGACTCGCGGGTGAAGTAATTGGCCTTGTTCCAACAATGGGGGCACTGCACGCAGGGCATTTATCCTTGATAAAAATAGCTCGGACACGTTGCGATCGAGTGGTAGCAACTATCTTTGTAAATCCGCGCCAATTTTTACCTCACGAAGATTACGAAAGTTATCCTAGGACCGAAAAAGACGATATTGATAAATTGATTGGTGAAGGGGCTGATCTACTATTCTCACCCATAAATTCGGAAATGTATCAGCCAGACGCCGCAACCTCTGTGACTGTATCGAACCTAACTAACTGTCTTTGCGGAACTACCCGGCCTGGCTTTTTCGATGGTGTCGCCACAGTAGTCACCAAGTTGCTTCTCCAGACTCTTCCAAATGTGGCTGTCTTTGGTGAAAAAGATTATCAACAACTTCTCGTTATAAAAAGGTTAACTACCGATCTCGATATTCCTGTTGAAATCATAGGAGGGCCAACAATTCGCGAAAGCGACGGCTTAGCCGTTTCTTCAAGAAATATATACCTAAAATCCCAAGCCCGTCGGGTGGCACCTAATCTTTTCCGGATATTGACAACAGCAGCAGAGGCTATCGCATCCGGTGACGACCTATCACATGCTCTTCTTAAAGCGAAATATGAACTCCAGGCTTCGGGCTTTACAAATATAGATTATCTTGATGCGCGAAATAGCAAAACCCTTGTCCAACTTTCAGATGGTGACACAACGGGTCGTATTTTCGCATCTGTATGGCTGGACACTGTGAGGCTTATTGACAATGTTCTGATTGAAAAAGTCTGATACATTAGCCACGGTTCTCTCTATTATCGATTAAATCATCGACAACAGCTGGCTCTGCTAAAGTAGATGTATCACCTAAAGAAGAAAAGTCATTTTCGGCTATCTTCCTGAGAATACGGCGCATGATTTTTCCCGAACGCGTTTTGGGTAACCCCGGTGCCCACTGAATTAAATCGGGGCTTGCAATGGGGCCTATCTCCTTACGCACCCACTGTATCAATTCCGTTCGAAGTGATTCACTGGGATCAACACCTATGTTCAATGTAACGTATGCATAAATTCCTTGGCCCTTAATATCGTGGGGATAACCAACCACAGCCGCTTCCGCTACAAAGGCGTGGGCAACCAATGCCGACTCAACTTCAGCGGTGCCCATGCGGTGCCCGGAAACGTTTATCACATCATCCACACGCCCCGTTATCCAAAAATAGCCATCCTCGTCTCTCCTGCATCCATCGCCTGTAAAATAGCGTCCCGGAAAAGTTGCGAAATAGGTGTCAAAGAATCGTTTGTGATCTCCGTAAACAGTTCGCATCTGCCCTGGCCAACTGTCAGCCAAACACAAATTTCCGGTCACAGCACCTCCTAGCTCCTTTCCGTCAGCATCAACAATTATTGGGGTGACCCCAAAGAACGGCCGCGTAGCAGATCCTGGTTTTAAATCGGTCGCACCGGGCAGTGGCGTTATCAATATTCCACCTGTCTCCGTTTGCCACCAAGTGTCAACTATCGGGCATCTTCCATCGCCCACAACGTTATAATACCAAAGCCAAGCCTCTGGGTTTATCGGCTCTCCTACTGACCCAAGAATTCGAAGTGATTTTCGACTTGTGGCCCTTACTGGATCTTCTCCTTCTCGCATTAACGCGCGCAAGGCTGTCGGTGCTGTGTAGAAAATTGAAACCTTATGCTTATCACAAATATTCCAAAACCTACTCGAACTCGGGTAATTGGGCACTCCCTCAAACATCAACGTTGTAGCCCCATTTGCTAGAGGGCCATATAAAATATAGGAATGTCCTGTAACCCAGCCGACATCTGCTGTGCACCAGTAAACCTCCCCCTGCTTATAATCAAAAACATATTCATGCGTCATCGAGGCGTAAACTATATAACCCCCCGAGGTATGCATAACACCTTTCGGCTGACCCGTAGACCCTGAGGTATACAAAATAAACAGCGGATCTTCAGCGTTCATCTCCTCTGGCTCGCAATGTTCCGACTGCGATTCGACTAATTCATGATACCAATGGTCTCGGCCATCTTTCCAGCTTGTAGAAGCTCCAGTTCGCCTAACCACAACCACTGTCTTGCACATGGGACACGACTCTAGCGCAGCGTCCGTATTTGCTTTCAGAGGAATCGGTTTCCCCCCCCTTATCCCTTCATCTGCTGTAATTATCAGACTACTGTCACAATCTTGTATTCTCCCAGCGAGTGCATCGGGAGAAAACCCTCCAAACACTACTGAATGAATCGCACCAATTCGAGCGCAGGCCAGCATTGCAGTCGCTGCCTCGACGATCATCGGCATATAAATAGTGACGCGGTCTCCCTTTTTAACTCCAAGCGATTTAAGCCCATTTGAAAATTTACACACCTCAGTATGGAGTTCTCTATAGGATATTTTTTTATCCTCTTCTGGATTATCCCCTTCCCAAATAATGGCTGTTCGATCTCCATGAGTGGCCAGGTGGCGATCCAGGCAATTTGCCGAAACATTAAGTGTTCCATCGTAAAACCATTTTATATGAAGGTCATCCTCAAAATACGATACGTCTTTAATCTTTGTGTATGGTTTTATCCAATCAATTCGCTTACCATGCTTCGACCAGAACCGCTCTGGATTTTCAACAGACTGCCTGTACATTTCTAAATATCCATCGTTATCGATTAACGCGACACCTTTCGCTTTCTCGCTCACTTTAAATAGGTTTTCGTCCGTCATGTAATCCTCCAAAACTGCCTAACTCATCCCGCAGGTACGGTATCTTTCTGCCATGATTACGATTAAATATCTTAAGCCGTCACAGTTCAAGTGACACCTGCCGGTAAAAAGATAATACTTTCGTTTATACCACTCTTTGGCCGCCATTGAACCTCTATTAAAATTTAGCTATAAGGGACTAATTGTCGCTCGACAGAACTTCACGGCGCACTATAATTTAACGTCTAATTAAAAGAGTAGGGGAAAGAAAATTATGAACGGTTCAAACCGTCCGCTATCGCCGCATCTGCAGGTGTACAAACCACAGTTGACATCGGTTTTGTCTATCACACACCGGCTCACCGGTATCGCACTTTCCCTGGGAACAATATTCATTATTTGTTGGCTAATAGCCATCGCAAGTGGAGAAAAGTACTATTCTGTATTCCAGTATATTATCACGGAATGGTATGGGATGGCTATTTTATTGGGTTTCACGTGGGCGCTCTTTTACCATCTCTGCAATGGGATCCGCCATTTGTTTTGGGATGTTGGCTATGGTTTCGAATTGAGCACAGCCTACAAGTCAGGTTGGGCCACGTTGGTGGGATCGATTATCTTAACCGCCGTGGCTTGGATTTTGGGATTAACCGGATGAGAGAGTTGTAGTAAAGATGGCCGAGAAAAGCATGAAAACCGACCTTGGACGTGTGCGCGGCCTCGGTTCGGCAAAGGAAGGTGCCCGCCACTGGTGGGCGCAAAGGCTGACCGCCATAGCTTTAATCCCTTTAACTATTTGGTTCGCGTTTTCTATCGCGAATTTGGCCGATGCTAATTATTCGGTAGCAGCGGAGTGGTTGGCTTCACCATTCGTTGCTATTTTCATGATAATATTTGTAGTTGCGATGCTGTATCATGCGCTCTTGGGTGTCCAAGTAGTTGTAGAAGACTATATAAATCATGAAGGTTGGAAATTCACAATTTTGATAGGCTCCAAATTTTTGTTTGTAATTCTAGGAGTAACAGCGGTCTTTTCTATCTTAAAGCTGGCTTTGTAAAGGTTAAATGAAATGGAATCTTATGAGATTATTGACCACAACTATGACGTGGTCGTTGTAGGAGCCGGAGGGGCGGGGCTACGTGCCACACTTGGTATGACGACTGAAGGCCTTAAAACCGCGTGCATTACAAAAGTGTTTCCTACGCGAAGCCATACCGTCGCGGCACAGGGGGGCGTGGGTGCTGCTCTTGACAATATGGGAGAAGGTGATAACTGGCAATTTCATATGTATGATACTGTAAAAGGATCCGACTGGCTTGGGGACCAGGATGCTATCGAATATATGTGTCGGAATGCTATTCCAGCCGTAATAGAGTTAGAGCACTATGGTGTTCCTTTTTCTCGCACTGAAGATGGAAAAATATATCAACGCCCCTTTGGGGGACACACTCTAGATAATGGAAAGCGCATGGCGAAAAGAGCCTGTGCCGCTGCAGATCGTACCGGTCATGCCATACTCCATACACTCTACCAACAGTGTCTAGCTAATAACGCCGAGTTTTTTATTGAATATTTTGCGTTAGACTTAATCATGGATGATGAGGGCGAATGCAGAGGGGTAATGGCCTTAGATTTGGCCAACGGGACACTGCACCGTTTCAGAGCCCATCAAACTGTCCTAGCCACTGGTGGCTATGGCAGAGCTTACTTCTCTTGCACATCTGCCCATACCTGTACTGGCGACGGAAATGGAATGGTTCTGCGAGCAGGACTTCCGCTTCAGGACATGGAATTTGTCCAATTTCATCCTACGGGCGTTTATGGCGCTGGTTGTCTAATTACAGAAGGAGCCAGAGGCGAGGGGGGATATGTCACTAATTCTGAAGGTGAAAGGTTTATGGAGCGGTATGCTCCAACAGCAAAAGATCTAGCGTCTAGAGATGTAGTTAGTCGCTCAATGACAATAGAAATCAATGAAGGTCGCGGCGTTGGCCCAAAAAAAGATCACATATTCTTGCATTTAGAACATATCGATCCAGGTGTATTAGCTCTTCGCCTACCTGGCATCTCTGAAACAGCAAAGATCTTTGCCGGCGTTGACGTTACCCGAGAACCTATACCTATAATGCCGACCGTCCATTACAATATGGGAGGCATACCAACAAATTACCACGGAGAAGTCCTAGCGCCGACCATAGAGGATCCAGGTCGCGTGTGCCCAGGATTGATGGCAATTGGTGAAGCAGCGTGTGTTTCTGTTCACGGGGCGAATCGTCTTGGTACAAACAGTTTATTGGATATTGTTGTATTCGGTCGAGCGGCAGCTTACCGGGCAGCTAAAACCGTTACCCCTGGAGCACCGCATAAACCCCTGTCGCCCGAGGCCGGAAATCTTGCTGTCGAACGCCTTGATAGAATCCGGAACGCCTCCGGTTCTAGAAGAGCTTCAGAGATTAGACACGACATGCAACTTTCCATGCAACGCCATGCAGCAGTTTTCCGGGATACGGAAACACTTGAAGCCGGTGTTAAAAATATTCTAGAGATCGCAGGAACTATGCCAGATATAGCCGTTAGCGATCGATCGCTAATATGGAACTCAGACTTGGTGGAGGCTCTGGAGTTAGATAACTTAATGGGACAAGCAATCGTAACCTTAACTTCTGCAGATCTGCGCAAAGAAAGCAGAGGAGCCCATGCACATGAAGATTTTCCAGAGCGGGACGACGCAAACTGGATGAAGCACACTTGCATGTGGCTAGACAACAAAAATAAGTACAGCGTGATGTATAGAGACGTTCACCAAAATCCATTGTCAAACGAAGTTGAACCCATTCCTCCAACAACCCGTGTTTATTAAGTAAATAATTTAATGGAAAACCGTTTTTAGTATGGGAAAGATAATGAAAAATGGCTGAATTTTCGCTGCCGAAAAACTCACAAATAAAGGCGGGAAACGTTCATAATGCACCGGATAATGCGGAACGTACGCGGTTATTTAAAGTTTATCGCTATAATCCTGATAACAATGAAAACCCTCGCCTAGATACCTATGAGCTTGACTTGGACGACTGTGGCCCTATGGTTCTCGACGCCTTAATAAAAATAAAGAATGAAGTCGACACAACTCTTACATTTCGAAGATCTTGTAGAGAAGGAATATGCGGCTCGTGTGCCATGAACATCGACGGCACAAATACCCTGGCATGTCTAAAGCCAATAGACGAAGTTAGAGGAGACGTAAAAATTTATCCACTCCCGCACATGGAAGTTATAAAAGATTTAGTGCCTGATCTTTCCATTGCATATGCACAGCTTGAATCTATAGAACCTTGGCTAAAGACGAAAACCCCTCCGCCTCCAGATACCGAACGCCGCCAGTCGGTCGACGATCGTTCAAAACTTGATGGGATGTGGGAATGCGTCCTTTGTTTTAGCTGTTCTACGTCATGTCCCAGCTATTGGTGGAACGGTGACCGTTACCTGGGCCCTGCTATTTTGTTACAGGCATACCGCTGGATAGTCGACTCTAGAGATGAATTTACGGGCGAGCGGCTAGATAATTTAGAGGACCCGTTTCGTTTGTACCGTTGCCATACTATCATGAACTGTACAAAAACGTGCCCCAAAGGGTTGAATCCTGCTAAAGCAATTGCAGAAATAAAAAAAATGATTGTCATGAGGCAATAACCACTAGGCTAATATTGTCTATAGTGTTAGTTGCTAAGTTCGACTTCTGTTACGATTGGATGCAGTTTAGATAACGTGCCGTTAGTTTTAGTTTACGCTATTCCGGAGCCGGTTGATTATGGATGATACTAATGAAATGACTGGCGGTGAGGCTATTGCCCGCCTCCTAAAAGCCCAAGGTATAGGCCCAATGTTTGGAATGGGTGGTTTTCAATTACTACCCTTTTATGATGCAGCCCGGCGACTTGGTCTTACTCACTCTCTAATAAATGACGAAAGATGCGGTATATTTGCCGCCGACGCTTACGCAAAAGTTACTGGACGCGTAGGCGTTGTAGACGCTACCCTTGGGCCCGGTGCAACAAACTTAGTAACAGGCCTTATCGAAGCATTGAATGCTGGCACACCAATCGTCGCATTGGTAGGTGATAGCCACCGATTACATTCTTGGAAGAATATGACCCAAGAAAGCAGACAGGTAGAAATTCTCGAACCTGCAGTGAAAGAATTAATTCGGGTCGAGATGATTGAAAGACTTCCAGAATTGGTCCGGCGGGCCTTTCAAGTAGCAACTACCGGACGGCCGGGCCCTGTCGTCCTAGACGTCCCTGAAGACATTTGCCATGCAACTCATCCCTTCGACCCGGAGGAACTCGACGTCCCTCAAATGTTTCAGTCGGCGCCAAGCCTAAGAGCTCGACCGTCAAGGGACAGTATCGATGAAGCAGTTTCCTTGCTCAGAAAGTCTAAATCCCCATTAATTCTGGCCGGCGGCGGTGTACATATAAGCGGTGCCGCGACGGCATTAGAACAATTTGTAGAAAAATTTGGAATACCCGTTGCCCACACAATGACGGGAAAGGGTGCTATCGCTTGCACTAGTTCGCTAAATGCAGGACTTTTTGGAAGATATGACCGAATCGCCAATAGTTTAATGGAGGAAAGTGATTGTTTGTTCGTCATTGGGTGCAAGCTAGGTGAAATAGCGACAAAGCGTTTCTCGCTTCCACCGAAAGGGATTCCCATTATACACCTCGAGGTAATGGCTGAGGAGATCGGAAGGACACTTCAGCCCGATGTAGCTCTGTGGGGAGACGCTAAGGAAACTATACTGGAGCTTCAAGAAGCCATGGAGGATGATTCTTCGCGGCAACTAGCAGATAGAATAAACTATACGGAAAAAGTTCTGACAAAAATGAATGAATGGAGGGGCTCCGTAGAACATCGCCTCAATTCAGAGGAAATCCCAATCAATATGGCTCGCCTGATGCACGAGCTTAACCGACTACTTCCCCAAGATTCTATCTTAGTGGCTGATGGCGGGTTTGCCGCCCCTTGGGGGGG
>CAYFGZ010000052.1:0-23155 GCA_964342575.1 uncultured Nisaea sp.
TTTTGTCACGAAAAAGTATCAGCACATCTTCGATAAATAAGTGCTATTATTGTTACCATATTCCGCGATAATTGAAATAAGCCCAGTCTGGTAAACTACACTATTAAAGGTAATGGGAGGATAATACTAATGAAAGACACAGTCGGTTGGATAGGACTAGGCAGCATGGGCAGCCGTATGGCCTGGAACTTATCGAAAAGCGGTTATCCAATGATTGTTGCCGATAAACTCACTACAAAATCAGCACCGGCAGGCGCGAGAATTGCCCAAGACAATCTTCAATTAGCCTCGGAAGCCGAAACCATAATACTTTCAGTTCCAGCCGGTCCCGATACTCTGGAGATTGCTCAAGAATTCTTAATCGCCCGTGATAGAAAACTGAAGACTGTAATAGATACCTCAACAATTGGCATCCCTCATGCTAGAGAAGCTGCAAAGTTATTGGCGGAGAAGGGAATAGAGTATGTTGATGCACCAGTATCCGGCGGCATAGCTGGAGCGGAAGCCGCCACCCTTGCTGTAATGATGGGATGCAATAAGGCTACTTTTGAACGGCTTAGGCCTATGTTGAATTGCATTGGAGCTAACGTCATACACGTGGGTCCTGAAGCTGGCCAAGGCCAGACAGTCAAACTTTTGAACAATTTTTTATCCGCAACAGCTATGGCGGCTACTAGTGAAGCAATGGCATTTGGCACAGCAAACGGTCTGGAGATGAATTCAATTTTGGACGTGGTTAATGTTTCTAGCGGAAGAAACACTGCAACTATGGATAAATTCCCTAACAGGATCGCCAATGAAGCTTTTGATGGGGGATTTGCCACAAAAATGATGGCAAAGGACGTCCGACTATACGTGGAAAATGTAATTCGCTCAAATACCGTTTGCAAAATCGCTCCTTTAGTTGCTGAAGAGTTTGCTCAACTCGAAGAAGCAGAACCGGGGTCAGATTTTACGAGAATTTACCCCTTCGTTCGAGATAGATTGTGAATAGACCTAATTTTATAAACTTTCCTCAGCAATTGCCTGTTAATACAATTTGCCGTTCCCAACGTAATGGGCTCCTATTTTTAATTAATCTCTTATCGCCGCCTTGGACAAAAAAACGGCGATAATTAAAGACGATTTCAAGGGCAGGCTGGTTAGATCAATCAGAAACTTTAGTGTTTTCCCAGCGCAAGTTTCTTCGCTTCGGGCCTTTTGCGCAACACCAGCATTGCTATCGCGCCAATAAATGGCCCAGGAACAAGTAATACAAATGCCCACCTAAAGTCCCCAAGCCACTGCGCCGTTATGGGCACCAGCCAGATGGTTACCACCGTAATTCCGAACCCAAGAGCCATCTGAAGCGTCAGGGCGGTCCCGACGAGGTGAGATTCTGATAATTCAGTGGCTGCCGCCGAAAACTGACCGCTATCGGCTATAATTGTAAGACCCCAAAGAAGTGCTACCGCAGTAAACACTACTGGAGAGATATCCACTAGAAAACCGATAGAAAAAGCACACGCACCAGAAATCAGCATCAATACCGCAGTAGTGTAACATCTCCCAAAAACATCCGACAAGCGTCCAGCAATAACACAGCCAATCGCTCCCACCGAAACAATAAAAAAACAGAAATATTCTGGGCTTCGAAATGGTATCGCGTCAAATCGTGACTCCGAAAAACGTGCGAAAGTTAGTATCCAGGCCCACATGGCATACAGTTCCCACATATGACCTGCATAACCTAGGTTGACGAGATTAAGCGGCTTACTGCGCAACACCTGGAGAATCTGATGAGGATCGAACTGAGTTCGAGAAAAGGCGTACGGGCCCTCCGAAATAAAAAAAAGAAATATTAACCCAACAAAGAATGTTGCAAAAGAGCTCAACCAAATAACCAACGTCCAATTTTCCGAAGCAGCTGTAGCAAGATAAAGATGTGGCGTCGCGCAACCTATTGTGAGAGCTCCGATAATAACCCCCATCGCGATTCCTCGACCTTTTTTAAACCAAGTTGCTATTAGCTTTACCGCGGGAGGATATACCCCGGACAAAGCGGCTCCTGTAATAAACCGCAAAATAAGAACACCAGCAGGCGAATCAACCCATAATAGCAATAGATTTACTAGCGCGGCGAGGCCGCAAGAAAAAGAAATCAGCACGGTTAACGATGTACTATCTGATAAATTAAAAAACGCAATCAACACCGCCCCGAAAACAAAGCCCACTTGCACTGCATTGGTAAGCCACACCTGCTCGTTTTCGCCAAGCTGAATATGTTTAGTCAGCTCAGGCATAACAACAGTTCCCGAAAACCAAGTTCCTAAAGCACCAACAAGGCAAAGGCTGATTAGCCCCAGAGAAAAAAATGGGCCTGTTTGTTTTGCTTTAATGGCATAACGCACGACGTTCTCGCTAGACTCAACAATTAACCCTGGACGACGTTAGCCATCGGAATGTATCCATCTCAGGTATCATCCTTAGCACCGGCTTCTGGAAACAGCCAAAGGGCGACAATCATAAAAATCGCCAAACCAACTATCACTTTCGCTACGAATGGGTCTGCGAAATGAAACTCCAACCAGGTACATAACGCTCCAAGGGCAATTACTCCCATTGTAAGGATCACTTTAATTTTATTAGACATTGAATGGGGCTCCCGTACAGGTGACATTCATGTTAGATTTAGTTATCTAGCTTTCTATCGCAACCTATTCACGCTGCCTCGTCTTCGAGCTGATCTGTAGTTGGACCACTTCCCGCCACCGTAGTCCGACGCATATCTCTTTTTTCTCCTGTATCTTTGAATGGTCGAACTCGATGCATACATTGCCGATTGTCCCACATTACAACATCACCGGCTCTCCACTTGTGCGAATAGACAAAATGTCTTTGCGTTGCAAATTCCATCAACTCCCTAATAAAATCTCTACCTTCTGGAACTTCCCAGCCAATTATTTTTCCTATATGCGAGGAGAGATAAACTGATTTACGTTTTGTAAAATTATTGATTCGCACCATACTATGCCTCACCGGTTTGAACATTTCTTTTTCTTCTCGCGTAAAGTCCAAAAACCCAAGTTGACCTCTTGAGTATATTAAGGAGTGCTCTGTTATAAGTTTCTCTATTTCATTTTTTGTATCAGCATCAAGCGCGTCGTAAACAGCCGGCATAAACGAAAATTCAGTATTTCCTCCTGAAGAAGGCGTGCTTCTACAGGAAAGAACCGAGAATTTAGAGGGCGTCGTTCTAAAGGAACTATCTGTATGCCAGAGCCTATTCCCAAGGTTGAACATGCGGCGGCGATCACCCTTTGGCAGAATTTTCCCATCACGATCGAGATTACTAACATCTGCAAATTCCAGACTAAGTCGCCTTTCATCAGTTCTTAAAACGTTTGATCCTACGTGTAGTTCAAGTTCACCAAAATTTCTTGTAAAAGCTATTTGTTGCTGATCTGTTAATGATTGATCGCTAAAAATGAGAACTCCATATTCGTCCATCCCTTGGTGAATTTGTTCAACCACCTCGGGTGATAGTGGTCTTGCCAAATCCAGCCCCGAAATCTCCCCTACAAAATATTCATGCATTTGTTTTATAGGTACATTCATTTCATGCTTTCTTAATTTTTAAAAACTAGTTTTGCTGTGGAGCAGTTTGTTTGGTTCCTGCTATTGTGGTACGCCTCATATCTCTTGGCTCGCCAGTATCATTAAACCTTCTAACACGATGCATACATTGTCGGTTATCCCAGACCACCAAATCCCCAACGGACCATTTATGAGCATAGACAAACTCTGGAGAGGTAGCGTGCTCTATTAATTCACGGATAAAATCACGTGCCTCTGGCATTTCCCACCCCACGATTGTTCCTATGTGCGACGACAAAAATATCGATTTTCGTCCAGTGAAGTCATTTTTTCTGACTAGAGCTTGCCTAACCGGCGTAAACATTTCCTTTTCTTCTTCGCTAAAATTCGAAAAACCAAGTTGACCTCTCGAATAAATTAACGAGTGTTCCGCGATCAGGTCCTGAATTTCTTTCTTTGTATCGGGTTCTAGCGTGTCATAGGCAGCTGGCATAAAGGCAAACTCAGTATTTCCTCCTTTCGAAGGCATGCTCCTGCAAGAAAGTAAAGAGCACTTTGCAGGCACTGCTCTATAAGAACTGTCGGAATGCCACAGTCTATTCCCTAGATTAAACATCCGCCTTCTATCTTTGCGGTCCAATAAGTTGCCATCTTTGTCCATATTACTTACATCAGCCATCTGAACGTTTAACCGCCTATCCTGTTCTTTTGTAACATTGCCACCCTTAGCTAATTCTATTTCGCCGAAGGTTTCACTGAACTTTATTTGCTCCTCATCTGAAATTTTTTGACAAGAAAATATTAAAACCCCAAGACTATCCAATGCCCGATTGAGATCAACTTTATCCTTTTCAGATAGTGGTTCCCTTAGATCCACCCCACCAACTTCTCCAACGAAGTATTTATGTATTTGTCGAATAGAAATAGTCATACCCTTTAATTCCTTTTACGAAAATTGAGTATCCCGAATAATTTCTCTGACCCATTTTTCATAAATTTCTCGCTGGGGCCAAAAATCCTGAGAGAGAACATTGCAACCTTACCACGGAGATTTCCTTACACGACACCTTTTCCACGAAGCTCGGACACCTCATCGGGCTCCAATCCACAAACGTCATTTAAAATACTATCTGTGTGCTCACCCAAAAAAGGTGGCCTACTAACTTCTGCCCGAGAATTTGACAACTTTATTGGACACCCAACTGTCTTATAGGTCCCCCGAGGAGGATATTCTATATCCACAATCATTTCTCGTTCTTGGAGATGTGGATCCTGTAATAGTTCTCCCGTGTCCTGACAAGCTCCACTTGGAACGCCCGCATCGCCAAGTATTCGCATTGCCTGATACTTGGTCTTCTGGCGAGTCCAACCTTCAATTATCGCATTCAACGTTTCTCGGTTTTCCCATCGGCTTTCTGCGTCAGCATACTTCGGGTCATCTACTATATCTGGACGTCCTATCGCGCTTGCAAAGGAACTCCACATCTGCTGTTGCGCAAAAATGAATATGTAGTCGTTTGGGCCGCCTGGAGAACACGGGTACGTGGACCCGGGCACATTTCGCCCAAGTTGATTTCCCGTTCTGGGTTGTACGCCTCCGAGTCGCTGGTGATCTCTTAAACTTATCCGCATTATGTTGGCCACGCTGTCTTGCATCGATACCTCAACCTCTTGGCCCAGGCCCGTTTTGTTTCGCTGCTGTAACGCGGCCAATATCCCTATCGCCATGTGCATTCCGGTCCCCGAGTCGCCAATCGCCGGCCAAACATAGGTTGGAGGGTTCTCCGGAAAACCTGTTGCACACATTGCTCCACCCATAGCTTGAGCGATTGGTTCAAAGCTCTTGAATTCGCTATACGGACCGTATGTCCCAAAGCCTTTTATAGTGGCATAAATCAGTTTCTTATTTACTTTAGACAGAACATCAAAACCTAACTTGAGACGGTTTAACGCGCCAGGCGAAAAATTTTCTACAAGTACATCTGAGGCAGCTATAACCTTTTTAAATAGCTCTTTGCCTTCATCCGTTTTCAAGTTCAGTGTAAGACTTTTTTTGTTCGAATTTAGCACCAGAAAAAATAAACTGTCACTATCTTGGTCACGCATATTTGTCCTGGCCACGTCGCCCTTTCCAGGTTCCTCCAGCTTAATCACATCGGCACCCAACCAGGCGAGAATTTGGGTGCATGCAGGCCCCGCCTGATTGTGTGTCATGTCTACTACGCGTACTCCTTCAAGCGCCTTTTCCATAATAAATCTCCTGCCTATAAATTTAAGTTAGGTTCAACTGTCCTAATGACTCCGCCATCGGGTCTACAAAATCAACATTTGGGTGCCCGGTGCGACCGTATCCCCACCACACTTTCAGTCCAAACATAGCTTTCTGTCTTTCCGAGGCTTTCATCAATATTTCTCTATCCATCGCCAATCCAAAGTTGACTTGTGGTCTGTATTGTGGCCCGCAAAAAGTTAGCAACATCGCTATTCGGTCGTCATTGCTACTATTCGCCCCAGTTCCGTGCCAGACCCTCCCATCAGTTATTATCGCGGTACCCGCTGGTCCCTCCGCAGCAACAGTTTCGATATCCTTGTCTTTAGTCGCATCCGGATGTCGGCCAAATAGATGACTTCCCGGGACCAGCCGAGTACCGCCATTTGCTGCACTGAAGTCGTTCATCATAAAAATAACGTTGGAGCAGGCAGCCGGGGCGATCATCGGCGGACGGTCTGGTCTTTCAGCGTCATAATCAAATTTAGATCGTGTCATTGATCCGACAGCCAAGTTTTTACGATCTGGCCTAGTTGGTTCCGGGGCCCACCATTGATCCGTGTGCAGGTCCATTTTTAAGCCCCCCGGCTTTGCTATATTAGATGAAAAAGACGACAGTTGGAATTCCTCTCCCAAAACATGACTGACCACTTCAAACATCGCATCAATTTCCAGGATCTCCAGAAATTCACAGCCTTTATTTGGAAGCAACCATACTCTCTGATTCACACCACCATTGGCTGCCGTAAATACTTCGGGTCGCAGTTTCCCATCTTGGTCTCTAAATTCTCCCCATTTTTGGCTTGGTCCACCATCCTCAAAAGCATGTCCAAGCTCAAGTTCAGCAGCAGCTTGGTCAATAAGTCTCTTTTTTGCGCGGATTAGGAGAGGGCTCTCTAGAGCATCAGCGAGAAGGCCATATCCCCAACAATCTATATCTTTTCGAACTTGGTCCAGATCGACCGTTGGACTCGGTAAACTCGACTTATCCCAAGAACTCATTTTCGTCCTCCACTCCCTGCCAGGGCAAATTTCACGAATCACAAAATATACTAGCAGAAAAAATTTTAAAATGCTTGACCGCGAAAGCACCGATAATCTTATATCTGGTGAAAGCATTTTAATAGTATAGTCTTCTTCATTGAATAAATAATTCAACTATTGTTGGATTTGAGCTTTGTAAGACTATTTTTTCAGGAGCAAAAAAATGAAAATGAAAGCAGCTGTTCTGCGTGAGACAGGCGCCAAGCGGCCCTACGCCACCTCCCAACCTGTTCAGATTGAAGAAATTGATATTGCTCCGCCACAAGCTGGAGAGCTTTTAATAAAAATAGCTGGAGGAGGACTGTGCCACTCTGATCTTTCTGTTATAAACGGCAACCGCCCGCGGCCGATGCCCCTCGTGTTAGGACACGAAGGTTCTGGAGAAGTCGTGGAAGTTGGAGCTGGGATCCGTGATATCAAAGTTGGTGATCCAATTATTTTTCAATTCTCCGCTTCCTGCGGGGTTTGTGGTAATTGCCTTGGCGGCAGGCCGCAGTTATGTGAGACACACGATGCAGCTAGAGCAAAAGGGCACCTCATGGCTGGCGGGAGTCGGCTAACAGACAATAAAGGAAACGAAATTGCTCATCAATCCGGCGTATCATGCTTTGCTGAATATGCAGTAATTGATCGGGGAACTGCTGTTAAGGTGGATAAAGAATTACCTTTGGCCGACGCTGCAATATTTGGATGCGCTGTGATGACGGGAGTAGGGGCAGTGCTAAATACCGCGCGTATCCGGGCTGGCGACACTGTAGCGTGCGTCGGGCTGGGTGGCGTTGGTTTGAACGGGCTTCTAGGAGCAAAGTTAGCGGGCGTCGAAAAGATCATAGCGATTGATGTCAGTGATTCAAAACTTGGGTTAGCCCGACAACTTGGAGCGACTCATACGGTTAACGCTACTGACAAAAATCATATTGAGCAGATAAAAGACATTTCCGGTGGTGGAGTCGACTACGCATTCGAATTTGTTGGATCCGTGGCGGCTACCGAAACTTGCTACAATTCAATAAAAATGGGCGGGCAAGTCATCATAGCGGGCTTGGCACCTTCCAATTCATTATTCTCTTTCAATCCGTCCGACATTGTAACCTCAGAAAAAGCTATACGCGGAAGCTATATGGGAAGCTGTGTGCCGGTGCGAGATATACCACGCTATATAGAACTGTACCGTCAGGGAAAGTTGCCTGTAGATAAGCTAATAAACAGAAGCATTGGATTCGGAGAGATCAACCAGGGATTTGATCAACTTACAGATGGACTAGTTATAAGACAAATACTTGAGCCGCATCTAAACTAGGATTTCGCTGGGCGTTTTCACTTTATAAAAAGGCGCGTACAGTTGACCGATCCTGGTAAGTTTTACAGTTGATCAACCAAGCCTATTAAATATTTTCCATAACCGCTTTTCAGCAATGGTTGCGCTAATCTCGCCAGTTGTTCTTTGTCAATAAACCCCATATTTAAAGCTATTTCCTCCAAACATGCTATTTTTAATCCCTGCCGCTCCTCTATGGTCCTAACAAATTCAGATGCTTGAAGAAGAGACTCATGGGTACCTGTATCTAGCCAAGTAAAGCCACGCCCCAGCCGCTCCACCTTCAAGCAACCCCTTTCCAAATATGCCCGGTTAACATCGGTTATTTCCAGCTCTCCACGAGCTGACGGAGTAATATTTTCAGCTATATTGATAACCTCGTTGTCATAAAAATACAGGCCCGTCACCGCCCAATTTGATTCTGGGTTTTCAGGTTTTTCAATAATACTATAAGCACGCGCATTTTCATCAAAACTAACCACACCATAACGCTCGGGATCGTTAACGTAATAGCCAAAGACTGTGGCGCCACCTTCCTGAGCAGCCGCCCGTCCTAGTATCTCGGTTAAGCCCTGTCCATGAAAAATATTGTCGCCTAATATTAAGCAACAAGATTGCTTCCCAATAAATTCCTTACCAATGATAAATGCTTGTGCTAGTCCATCGGGGCGCGGCTGAACCGCGTAGCTAAGTGAAACACCCCATTTTGTACCATCCCCTAATAATGCCTTAAAGGTACCTTGATCCTCTGGGGTAGTAATTATTAAGATTTCGTTTATACCGGCTAACATCAATGTGCTTAGCGGATAATAGATCATCGGTTTGTCATAAATAGGTAACATTTGTTTCGAAACAGAAATGGTCAATGGGTACAGGCGGGTTCCTGATCCACCCGCCAGAATGATACCTTTCATAGTCCTATTCCTATTCCTTTTGTCTAAATTCAATCAGTTAAGAGGTGATCCAGAACTTCAGATAGCCCTTCTTTCCAACTTCTTCGCGGTGCACTATAGACCCTTTCTATTTTTCCGCATTCTAGAACTGAATTTAATGGTCGCCTAGCAGGCGTTGGGTATTCACTGGAAGGTATACCATTAACACGCGGAGTGGACCCATTTTTTTCCGCAACCCTGCGGAAAATTTCGCTGGCGAACCCACACCATGTTGTTTTTCCTTTCGCCGAGTAATGAAATGTACCCCAGTATTCGTCGTTATTGCTCAATGTTATTGTATTCGCAATGGTCAGTATTGCATCTGCTATGTCCCCTGCAAAAGTCGGAGTACCATGCTGGTCATCTACCACGTGCAAAACCTCTTTCCCCGTCCCTATCCTCAACATTGTTCGAACAAAGTTTCCACCGTGTGCCGCGTAAACCCATGAAGTTCTGATGATAATATGTTTTCTCGCTGTTTGCCTTACTAGTGTCTCTCCAGCTTCTTTTGATAGGCCATAGACACCGGCAGGGCACACCGGGTCATCCTCGCGATAGTCTCCAGGCTTACTTCCGTCAAACACATAATCGGTAGACAGATGAATCAATGGGAGAGAGATCTTTTCGCAAGCTGCCGCAATAAACCCTGGCGCATCCCTGTTAACCAAAAAAGCCGTTTCCGAATCGGTTTCGGCGGCGTCCACCGCGGTATAAGCGGCAGTATTTACAACGACATCAGGTGCCAGCGTCTGAAGTACCGTTTCTATTTCTGACTTTTTAGTAATGTCTAGTTCAGATCGTTTTAACCCGTTAACAATGCAATTCCAATTTTTTCCTCGGAAAGCTAGTTCGGCACCTACCTGGCCTCCTGCTCCTGTGACTAAAACCTTGGTAGTTTTACCTAAAATATTAGTTACCTGGTTTTCCAAGCCGCTCCCCTTGATATTGTTGATTCATTATAGGCTGCCACCAACTCTGGTTTTCTAAATACCATTCGACCGTCCTGCGCAACCCAGAATCAAAAGTTTCTTTCGGAGCCCAATTCAGCTCATTTCGTAATTTGGTAGCGTCTATCGCGTACCGAAAATCATGCCCGGGCCTGTCTTGCACAAAATCTATCTGGACTTGATAATTTTTACCATCTTTTCGCGGAATTAATTCATCTAAAAGAGCACAAATCTTTCGAACAACATCAATATTGCTAACTTCTGCATTTCCTCCTACATTATAGCTTTCTCCTAACCTCCCTTTGAAAATAATTGAGCCTAATGCCCTTGCGTGATCATCAACATAGAGCCAATCTCTAATATTATCGCCAGTCCCGTAAACCGGCATAGGGTCGCCGTTCAGGCCTTTGATGATCATTAAAGGAATTAATTTTTCGGGAAAATGATAGGGCCCATAATTGTTCGAGCAATTGCTAAGCACGACAGGAAGTCCATAGGTTTCATGCCACGCACGAACGAGATGATCAGATGACGCCTTACTCGCTGAATAGGGTGACCTTGGATCATATTTTGTATTCTCTGTAAAAGCTCCTTCAGGACCCAGAGACCCATAGACCTCGTCCGTTGAAATATGGTGAAATCGAAACGATTCTTTTTTTTCAGCCGGTAACTGAGACCAGTACCTTAGAGTAGCCTCCAAGAGATTATACGTACCAATGATATTAGTTTGAATAAAGTCACCCGGACCATCTATAGATCGGTCTACGTGACTCTCGGCCGCTAGGTGCATTATAGCATCAGGTTGATGTTCTTCTAACACCCTATTTATCGCGCAGCGATCACAAATATCTACTTTCTCAAAAAGATATCTAGGGTCTCTATCTACACTGGAAAGAGACCCGAGGTTCCCAGCATATGTCAACTTATCGACATTTACCACTGAACATTCTAAATTATTAATCAAATGTCTTACAACAGCTGAACCGATAAAGCCCGCACCACCAGTTACCAAAATTTTTTTTATTCTGTCTAACATTATTCACCACATTTAAGACATATATTCAAAGTATTCGGGTAAGTCGACTAGGTACGGGTAAGTTTTATCTTTATCCGAGAGCGTTGGGCTATTGCCATTCAGCGGCCAATCAATTGCCAAATCCCCATCATTCCAAGCAATACCTCGTTCACATTCTGGCGCGTATGGAGCGGTGACTTTGTACTGAACTTCCGTGTCTTCATCCAAGGTGCAAAAACCATGCGCAAATCCGATAGGTATTAAAATCTGATTCCATAGTTCAGCACTTATAGTGTAACCGACCCATTTTCCATAAGTGGGCGATCCATGACGAATGTCGACAGCTACATCGTAAATTGAACCCCTTGTAACACGCAACAGCTTGTCTTGCGCGAATGGCATCACTTGAAAATGTAACCCCCTTATTGTACCCGCTTTCTGAGACATAGAATGGTTATCCTGGCAGAAGTTTAACGTTAGACCATTGGACAGAAACTTCTCAAAATTATACGTTTCGGAAAAAAAGCCACGATGGTCACCAAATTTACCCGGAAGTATTATTTTCACATCTTCTATGGCTGTTGTTTCTATTTTCACAATAATTAAACCATTCTTCAGTTAATCCTAGGAAACGCTATTATCATTTTACCTTAAATACTGCAATGTAACCCCAACTCTTAAAACTTTAGTCCAATAGGAAAATTGATATAGATAATTTCTTTTTTCTTGAAAATATGTTAGACAACCTGGGAGAGGCGGAATTTTATTTGTTTTAAAATTCGATGTGTCGAAAAACATCTCGTAGGAAACTTTTTTTTATTTCTGCCTATAGTCACAGGACCATGGACCTATGAAAAAACCGGGTGAGGCCTATCAAAATATTAACGTTGCATCGGTGATTCGGCATCCCAGTGCTAAACCTTTTGATCGAGCCACAGAGCAAAATACTTTTGCGTTCCCGCAAACACACAATATGTGCAGTGTTGTGGTTGTTTCATACAAAACTGGTCCAATTCTTCTTAAATGCCTTAAATCCGTTCTAAAACAGAGCCAACTTCACCAGTTGATTTTGGTGGACAACGGAAATTCTCGCTGGATGATCCAGGCTTTGAACGAATTAGCTGATGACGAACCGCGACTGGAGATTATAACAGGCCAAGGAAATGTTGGCTTTGCAAAAGGCTGCAATATTGGCGCCAGAAGAGCGCGGGGGAAATATATATTGCTACTAAATCCAGATTCCATTATGGAGGACGATACACTTCCATCAGCGTTGCGAATTTTCCAAGAACACCCCGAAGCATCAATGATCACTGTCCGTATAGAGAATCCAGACGGGAGTGAGCAACGAGGGGCGCGTCGAAACTTGATGACGCCGTGGACTTGCCTAGTAGAACAATTTAGGCTTGACCGGGTCGCACCAAATCATCCTCACTTTCAGCGCCTAAACCTTAATGAAACAGCTCCACTAAAAGAAACAACACCGGTTCAGTGCATCTCAGGCGCATTTATGTTGATGCCAAAAACCATCTACACCGATTTAAAAGGCATGGACGAAGAGTACTTTCTCCACGTTGAAGATGTTGATTTTTGCATGAGAATTGAGAAGAATGGGGGTACTATATTTTATGTGCCCTCTATATCGGTAATGCATCAAAAAAGCACCAGTGGGGTTTATCCCGGCTTTATAGAATGGCACAAATCAAGAAGTTTTTGCACTTATTTTCGTAAACATTTCAACAAACAGTACCCCAGTTGGACACTGAAGCTATTTTCATCCGCAATATACGCGCGGTTTTTGCTAAGACTACTGCCCTTAACACTCTCCTGGATGCTTCGTCGTATACTACATCAAGCAAACTGAGTGAGGTTTTATCGCATTTTGTCGAGAAAGTCGAACCTTTGTCGTTTTATGAGACCATGAATTAACCCCAGCCATATAGCTTTCAGTTTTTGTATTTTATTTTGCTCTATCAATAGTAGCTTAGCCAAATCCTTTGAAATTGAAAATAATTCGAAAACAATGAAGCTAGGAAAATGCAGACCAAATTCCCTTATGACGTTGACGCGATTCCTATATATCGTGTAACGACGACGAGCTGAATGTGCCTGATAATTGATAATTTTTCCACAAACTGTTACTTGGTGTGTTTCTCCCAGGCGATGACTCAATCCCGCTGCTCCCACGCCTAAAATTTTATAGCCAGCTTTCTTAACTCTAAAAGAAAAATTATAATCTATATAGTCAATCCAGAACTCTTCCTTCATAAATCCAATTTCGTGAAAGATACGAGCGGGCACCATACTTCCAGATGCCATTGCAAACGCCAATGAATCATCAATATCTGATTTTTTCATGAAATAACGCCTAAACCTTAGCCACTTACCTTCAGCGTAGGTAGGGACGGAAGCTTCTCCATTATCATTCTCATGCCTCGGCGTAATCAATCCAACTATTTCATCTGCCTTGTGTTCGTGCACGGCTTGCAGCATGGTGTGAACCATGTTGGCCTCTGGAAGACTATCTTGATCTAGCAGAAGCACCCAACCACAACCGCTCTTTAGTGCTTCCCTTATACCCTGGTTTTGAGCCGAAGCTAGCCCCCTATTTTGATCATTTTGTATAACGTTAATTCTATCTTTGTATTGGGCTATCAAACTATTGATATAGTTTTTGTTTAGATCATCCGAACCATTATCTATTACCCACAACTTCTGTATTTGCCCTATAACAAGTGGTATAAGTCGGCGAAACCGTTCATCTGGGTCGAAGACCACAACGACCGCCGCAACGGAGGATGTAGTTTCAAAAGTCATTCTTCACCTTAGAATTCAGTTTCGCCCTGTGCCCAGCTATGTCCTCGGGTATAGGCCTAACGTCCCTGGCTCGTAATACTAGCTTTCCAACTGACCATGTCATCGCTGATCCAAATTGAAACGCACTTATTGTTCGAGCTTTTTGTATAACTCGTCTTTGCCGCCACACAGACGGGAGAGCCAACACTGCATCGGAAAATGCCTTGAATCTAACCGCTGAATCACCCATGGGAATAGATAATAAAAGCCTCATAAATACCGTACTCAATAGCATGGGAATAAGCACAAAAAACAACGGCCCTGGTATACACCTTACGAAAGTCCAGACTCGGTTGCGGCTTACATGATATCGGATAAAGTCAGAAGCACGACCACTGGTCGCCGACCCAACATGCAGTACTTTAGCAGAGCAAAGCTGAACACCTATATAACCCTTCAATCTGAATCGTAATGCTAAGTCAACATCCTCATAATAGCAAAAAAAACATTCGGCCATACCCCCTAACTTTACGTAAATATCTCTGCGATAAATTGCTGCTGCTGCGCACGGAGCAATGACAGATGTGTCTTCCGTTATTATATCTGAGGGACTTCCTTCACCCCCTCGCCACGCCAACCCACTTGGGTGGTAATGATCGCCAGCCCCGTCCAATGTTCGTGGATCGTTGAAGCGCAGCTGTGTTGAACCAAACATTGCGACTCCGGGATACCGTTTGGTCGCCGCGTTAATTTCCCAAAGCCAATTGGGTTCAGGTATTGCATCTGCGTTTAGCGTAATGAGCCAAATACCTTTTGCCTGCTTAGCCGCTGCATTGTTACCCGCGGCAAACCCCATATTTTTTTCCATTTTAATTATTTTGAGGTTTACATGTTTTGAAATTAAATTTTCTATCGAACCATCCTGCGACGCATTATCAACAACCAGCAATTCAAAATCACTAAAAGTTTGTTCACATAGGGCATCGATGCACTGTGTCAGGTAATCGCCCGAATTGTATGTTACGACTACAATTGTAAAATGGGGCTCTTTAACTGTCATTTCATTCGATCTCAAAATAGGCGGTTTCCAGACTTTAACATTTTTGAAAACCCAATAAAGTTAATTCCTCATTGGACCGACCTTCGTACATAAAACGCCAAGTTATGTGGATTAGTCAGGTGAGAGTTGGACAAAGCTACCCAGTTGATTTCATGAAAGGATCTAGAATAGACTTCCTTCCTAGTCTATCGGTTCAATAATTATTCCACGCTTAATATTTTTAATCTCTAAAGCACCAGGTTTAAAAGCCTTCTCAAGCACCGAAACAGCCAAATTGGGACGAGTACCCCCACACATAAAGACATCCAAAGCTGCGAACTTTCTCTCGGGCCAGGTATGTATGCTTATGTGCGATTCCGCTAAGACGGCTATACCCGATACCCCACCATTTTCTGTGAATCTATGGAGATGGATGTGGAGTAGTGTTGCACCGCAGATTTCCGCAGACTGTTTTAACGCTAACTCAATATGTTCGATTTTATCTAGATTCGATGCTTGCCAGAGGTCAATGATTAAGTGGTTGCCCGCAAAACTCTCCCCATCTTTTTCAACAAAGTGGTCTTCCCTAAGCTGCTCGGAGTAAGAACGTCGCGACGCGCGATTACTAGAGGACACTTCAACCGATAATTCCCTATGGTCGCCCGAATCATAATTACCAACCGTTCGGCCCGGTTCAGTTTTTGAGTTCATCTTGTAATTAGACATAGAAATCCAGTAACCTGATCTGATAAATCCATTTATTTTTTGACTATACCGCAGAAAAAACTGCGAGTGAAAGCCTCCAACGTACCGCTATTGGTAAATATAAACCCAGTTTCTATGTCAATAATTCACCCCCCCGACAACTTCCTCCTTGTCCGTCGCGTAATTCGCCGCTGGCTCATTCCATGGGCTTTTCTCCGCCGAATAAGCTCCTGCAGTACTTCATGTTTTTCTTCATTGGAATAACGGGACCAATGGGCCACTTCCCGCAAAGTCCGTAAGCAACCAAGGCAAAATTTCGTGGTCGCGTTTATTTGACAGACTCCCACACAAGGAGACGGTATTTGAAGTTCTCGTTCCATTACAATCATCCAACCAGACAATATATAAACCAGCCTATGTCATATCTGAAGCAATATACCTTGACGTTTCTTGATGCTCCCAGAATTTTGTTTTTCGGCGAAATAAACCCTTGCCATTCGCGTCTGCACCTTAGTGATTTTAACACATTCATTGGTTGGTCCCATACTTCATCTAGGTATTTTTTTCAAATAAAACCGAGGCCTGTTCGATTTTTTTTAGTAACATCTTTGTTTTTGAATTACTCTGATATATTTTTTTTATTGTACTTGGTAGTCTAGACATGACATTTTTCTGTTTTCGAGATCGACCTTAGTCGCTCGGGGTCCCTTGGAGTTGAAAAGAACAGGGTTACCTGAATTCTATTAATCAGCCCTGCAATTCACTTTGTTTTGGAGATTAAGAATTGTATTCCGAAATAACAAATTCAATCCGCGTTAGCGTCAATCCAGTGTTCCTTGAAGAACAGTCTTCTCCAGAAAAATCACATTATATTTGGGCTTATGAAGTAAGAATAGAAAATCTGGGCCAGACGTCCGTGCAACTTTTAAATCGACATTGGTCCATAACCGATGCACTTGGACAAACGCAAACTGTCCGAGGGCCTGGTGTTGTTGGGGAACAACCTGTGCTCAATCCAGGCGAGAGCTTCGAATACACAAGCGGAACACCTTTAAGAACCCCGTCTGGCTTGATGGTTGGTTCATATCAAATGGAGGACGTCAAAGGAGAAGTCTTTGATGTAAAAATTCCTGCTTTTTCGCTCGACAGCCCGCACCAATCCGTGCAGTTTAACTGAAAAATTACCAGATTGGCTTGACACAACGAAAGTCAACTATACATAAACGATAAATACTGCAGCAAGGCTTTGGTCTGTAGTACCTTCTGTTTAGTGTATAGGCAGCCAAAAATATTCAAAAGGAAAACAACCGTGTCGCCAGATGATCACATAGACCCAGAAACCCCTAGTTCAAGCACCCTGGATAAAACTAACGATGATAGGCCTTCTCGAAGCGAAGCAGAAGATGCTGTTCGAACGTTAATTAGATGGATGGGAGATAATCCTAATCGGGAGGGGTTACTAGACACTCCAAAACGCGTGGTACTATCCTATGGAGAACTTTTTAATGGATACACTAAAAATCCAGGGGATGTTTTGAGTCGGACATTTACGGAAACCGACGGATATACTGACATGGTTTTGCTGCGCGATATTCGAGTAGAATCATATTGTGAGCACCATTTACTTCCAATAATTGGACGAGCACACGTGGCTTATGTGCCAAACGGACGAGTTGTTGGTATAAGCAAACTTGCTCGTACTGTTGAACTTTTTTCAAAGCGGCTGCAAATTCAAGAAAAGCTAACAGCACAGATTGCAAATGCTATCAACGAGGCTCTTGAGCCAAAGGGGGTAGCTGTAATCATTGACGCGGTACACGAATGTATGACCACTAGAGGAGTGCATAAGCCGGGTGTCAGCATGGTCACCAAAACACTTCTAGGCTGCTTCAACGATGATAAAGAATTGCGGCTTGATTTCTTGACTTCAATAGAGCATCGAAATGTTTAAATGACCCCTGGTTAGATTGGAGCCAAATTGGTAACTGTCGGCCCCGTATTTTTTATAATAGGGTTGCTTATGTCACTAGTAGCCATAGCTATGGGTCTACCTGCCGTAGCAGATCTAGCCACGGGTAATCCAGACTGGCACGTGTTCGCAGGTTCTGCTGCTGTATCTTTATTTGTTGGGGTGTCGTTGATGCTCGCAACACGATCATCCTCAAGAACAAATTTAAACTTGCGTCAAGCTTTTCTATTAACCACGTTGAGCTGGATTGCTGTTGCTGCCGTGGGAGCACTGCCTTTCGTTTTTTCTGAACTCGATATGGGTATTTCTGACGCTTTCTTTGAATCAATGTCCGGTATAACAACCACTGGTTCAACAGTTATTGTTGGACTAGATGCGGCACCACCAGGAATTTTATTGTGGCGTGCATTGCTACAATGGTTAGGCGGTGTTGGCATTATCGTAATGGCGATGGCGATGCTACCTATTTTGAGCGTAGGTGGTATGCAACTTTTCAGAACTGAAGCCTTTGATACTCCTGATAAGGTGCTCCCTCGCGCAGCACAACTAGCCGGTGGAATATTTGCTATTTATCTCTTCCTGACAGCTATTTGTGCTGTGGCACTCTGGAGTACGGGCCTGCCTGGATTCGACGCTATCACTCACTCAATGACTACCATCGCGACTGGCGGATACTCTACAAAGGATGACTCCGTCGGTTATTTCAGTAATTCTGCCGCTGAGTGGATAATTATTGCAGGAATGATCGTAGGCTCGCTACCTTTTGTTTATTATCTGAGGGTTGTACGTGGAGACATTTTTCCCATTATCAAAGATAGCCAAGTCAAATGGTTTTTGTGTATCACCTTCTTATCTGTAGCCGCCGTTACCTTTTGGGTTTTAAAACTCTCCGAAGAAGATGTAACCGATACGTTACGACATGTTACTTTTAATGTTATATCCATTTTGACTGGCACCGGCTATGTAACTGAAGACTTTGGGGCTTGGGGAGGATTCCCTGTAACTTTGCTGCTCTGCCTAATGTTTATAGGAGGATGCGCGGGCTCAACTACCTGTGGCATCAAAATATTTCGTTTTCAAGTACTAGCCGCCACCGCTCAGGCTCAACTGAGCCGACTTTTGGTTCCTCACGGTGTTTTCATACCATACTATAACAGAAAGGAAATTCCGGAAACGGTTTCCAACGCCGTGATGGGGTTTTTCTTTTTATATATCGCCTGTTTTGCTGCGCTAGCAGCAGGGCTTTCCGCTTTAGGCCTCGATTTTATAACCGCAATATCGGGCGCTGCCACGGCAATCAGCAACGTTGGGCCAGGCCTAGGCAATACCATCGGGCCTACGGGCAATTTCGCAACACTTCCCGAATTAGCTAAATGGATGCTTTCATTTGGTATGCTACTGGGGCGCCTAGAGCTATTTACAGTGCTGGTTATGTTTTCTCCAGCTTTTTGGAGGCGATAAAATTTAATTCAACGCAAGTGGGTAAATAAAAACTATGAATGACATTGTAACCAAATCGATTGAATGGTTGGATCGTCTGATTTCATTCGATACCACGTCCCGCCTAAGTAATCTGGACCTAATAAAAGAGGTAGAGACCTACCTTAAGAACCTAAATTTAGATACTAGGCTGACTCATAATTCCGATGGAAGCAAGGCTAACTTGTGGTGCACGATAGGACCTAAAGATATTGGAGGCATAGTCCTCTCGGGGCATACTGACGTTGTTCCAGTAGATGGCCAGGAGTGGAGTAGACCACCTTTCAAAATGTCCAAAGCCAATGGAAAACTATATGGACGCGGAACATCTGATATGAAGGGCTTTTGCGCCGTAGTCTTAGCAATGGCTCCAGAGATGACAAGAAGAAAACTCAAAATCCCTTTACACTTTGCGTTTTCATATGATGAAGAAATTGGATGTGTCGGGGTTCGAGGTCTAATAAAGGATGTTGTCGAAAATTTGCCGCTACCTCGGGCTGTAATCGTTGGTGAACCAACAAACATGAAAATTGTAGGTGGAAATAAAGGGGGCCGCTCGTTCCGAACAACAGTTCGTGGAGTGCCTGGCCATTCAAGTGAACCGGGCCGCGGAGCCAATTCAATCATGGCCGCCGCTCGCATCATTAATCATATCGAAGATATTCAAAATAGACTAATCAGCGAAGCAGAACCAACGTGTCTTTTTGATCCTCCATATACCACTTTTGACCTGGGCATCATTGAGGGTGGGACAGCGAACAACATTATCCCAGAATACACTCACTTCAACTGGGGGTATAGGGGATTGCCCGATGAAGATCCAAGGAAACTCGAATTAGAAATACGATCGTTTATTAGCGATCATGTCGAACTAAAACTAAAAGATGTATCAGGAGACGCCGGGGTTATCACAAACCTTAGAAACGAGACACCACCGTTAATACCAGATCACAAATCTGCGGCAGAACATCTAATAAGGCATCTTACGGGACTAAACGAATCTGGTACGGTCGCATTCGGAACAGAAGCTGGACTTTTCCAACAGGCAGGCATACCTGGCGTAATTTTTGGGCCTGGGTCGATTCAACAGGCTCATCAACCCGACGAATTCATCGAAATAAGCCAACTAGCTGAATGCGTCGTCTTCATGCAAAAGCTTACAAATTGGGCAGAAAATGACTAAATACCTCTACCTGTAATGCTTGACTCACCTATTTAAAACACTACTGCTATTTATTATTACTCCTGAAAAACAGCATCTTTTCTATTTTTCTTGAACAACGAGTGCAGAATACCGTACTAATTTTTCATTAATAAAATATTTCCGTCCCTTATTAAAATGCTAATATGATAAAATATAAGACATTAGATGATTCAAATTTTGAGGGCATGCGCGTGTTACTTCGCTTAGACCTCAATGTTCCTATGCAGAATGGGGTAGTATCTGATGTAAGCCGAATAAAAAGAGCCATACCAACGATTAAGGCACTTCTTAAACGGGATGCAAGGGTCGCCATTATTTCTCATTTCGGCCGCCCAAACGGCCAATTTGTAAAAGCCATGTCACTGGAACCATTAACTGCGGTGCTTCAAAAAGCGTTGCCAAATGTACCCGTTAACTTTTTTCCCGATTGTATAGGGCCAAATGTAGAGCGCGCCATAAGAGACATGGAATCCAAACAAGTGATTCTTTTGGAAAATCTGCGTTTTTATAGTGGAGAAGAGCGAAATGATCCAAACTTCGCTCAAAAACTAGCTAATATGGGTGACGTATTTGTTAATGATGCATTTTCCGTATCACATCGTGCACATGCTTCGACTCAGGGTGTCACAGATTTTTTACCCTGTTTTGCAGGCCCTCTGATGGAAGCGGAACTAGAGGCATTATCGACAGCTCTAGAGAAACCAACGCGTCCACTTACGGCTATTGTAGGTGGAGCAAAAGTATCTACTAAAATTGAACTATTAACGAATTTGGTAAAACTTGTTGATAAACTAATTATTGGCGGTGGGATGGCCAACACTTTTATATTCTCAAGGGGTGTTTCGATAGGAACATCATTGGCCGAAAGAGAGTTAACGGAAACCGCTAAACAGATCGAACTATTAGCTAAAACACATGCCTGCGAGATTATTTTACAAAGCGACGCTTTGGTCGCAAAAAAACTTGAATTGGGCGTGCATCATCAATCCGTGTCCATTAAAAACGTCCCGCATGACGCTATGATACTAGATGCGGGCCCCAACTCGATCGTCACGTTTTCAAAACATATTCAAGGGTCTAAGACAGTTCTATGGAATGGACCGTTAGGGGCCTTTGAAATTCCGCCTTTCAACAAATCAACCTTATCTATAGCGCGGCTGATAGCAGACTTATCAAGGGAAGGAAAATTGGTATCCATAGCCGGTGGCGGCGATACATTGGCTGCCTTAAACCAAGCCACAGTAACGGAGAATTTTAACTACGTCTCCACAGCCGGCGGCGCTTTTTTGGAATGGCTCGAAGGAAAAGAATTGCCCGGTGTTGCCGCTCTAAGAAGATAAAAGTGAGTAAACCTGCACATATTGACTTTCTAACAGGAAAAACATAACTTTACTGGAGAGGGAGATGGATTTGGTTCAAGTAGCACCTCCACAGTCGGTACCGTCCAACGCGTCACTACCCGGTTTGGTAACACCCGCGAGGGTAGAACAAACCCGGAGCTCCGGTGTTCGGCCTTCTTCTGCCAACGGAGTAACACAAGCAGATGAAGACTACGAAGTTGCCGAGCAGAACGAGAGGGCTGATATAGAGACATCCCGGGTTAATAGACAGTACAAAGCATCAGAAGATAGTTCCCGAGGATCGAAACTAGATATACTGGTCTAGTATCCCTTTCTACTACTGTTCAGATTAAGCAAAAAACTTTTGGCGCTTGAATAAGATGAGCAGATGCTTCAGTGTTGTCTGATGGTTTCTTCTTCGTACGATAATGGCACTAATGGACCAATCCACAGAAAAGTGCCCCCGGATGACACCGTCGAACGTCTTATATGTGAAGAGTGCGGTTTCATAAATTACATTAACCCCAAGATTATAGTTGGCGCCGTCTGTACCTGGAAAGAAAAATTTCTACTGTGCCAACGATCTATCGCGCCCAGAATAGGCTTCTGGACAATGCCAGCGGGTTTCATGGAGGAAGGGGAGACGAGCCTTGAAGGAGCTAAGCGGGAAGCTCAGGAAGAGGCCTGTGCCGATATCGAGGTAAATGAATTGATTGGCGTCTACAATATCGCTCGTTTAAGTCAAGTCCATCTAATCTATCGAGCCAAATTGATTTCCCCCGTGTTTTCCCCTGGTCCAGAATCCAAAGCCGTGGCTTTATATTCTTGGGATGAGATCCCCTGGAATAATCTAGCGTTTCCAAGCGTTCGTTGGGCTCTTAATCATTTTAAGGAAGTAGAAGGGCAAGCAGATTTTGAACCACGGCCAGAGGGAAACTTTTAATTTTGAGTACTGCTATTATTTAAAATGGTAGATATATATTCTGCCGAATTCCAAGTTATCTGGCAACGGGGCAGCCTTTTTAGCCCAATTAGCGACCTCCTGATCACTTACTACTATTGCGTTCGGCCGCAGTAATTTCTCAACTAGTGGAGCTATCTTCCCGGCCAGTTGCAAACTTTGGGTTTTTTCACCAGTCCCAATATCAAGATGCACCAATATTGCGCTCGGCCCTAATTTAGAAACCGCCACCGGAAGCATTTCCAAAAAATCACCAACAAACTGAAAAGCCTTCTCTGGAATGCAATCCGGATGCGCCGCTATCTTGCGCTCAAACACATAGATATCTCGACCAGGCAACAGTGCCCGCATATGGTCAAACGTACGTCCATTACCTAGTCCGAATTCCAAGACCAACCCAACCTCATTTTGGATCTCAGATATAGCCCAATCCAACGCAATTTTTTGAGCCTGCAATCGACGAATAGCACTTTCTAACCTGCTCATTTACCGAATCCCCATAAAACAGCAACCAGAAGAAGAGTTTGATGTTTCCTAGTTTGTTAACGCTGCTCGCAATTG
>CAYFGZ010000053.1:0-22156 GCA_964342575.1 uncultured Nisaea sp.
AATGTTTTATAATAAAACCCCGCTGGGATGAGCCGCGCTATTAAATTATTTATAAACCCTACGTCAAAAAAAAGAGTTGGCCATCGGTTTTGGCTTCGAGCAGTCATACCATCGTGAATATCTATCTGTGATGCGATAAGATTGGGAGTTGTTCCATTACCTTCTCCCAGTTGAATAAGAGCATTAGGTTCTTCTGCACCAGCGCTGATCAGACCGCGGGGTCGATGATACTTAAAGCTTCTCCCAATTAGATGGACACCATTTGCGAGGAGGGCAGAAGCGAGGCTATCCCCCCGATACCCCTCGTAAAATTTTCCATCAAATTTAAATTTCAATGGGGCTGTGCGATCAATGTCGCCGATTTCTCTCAGTCTAAAACGTTGGCTATTCATTTGCGATCTCTGCCTGATGAAGAATTTTTGGAGATTGGGGTTTTACGCCAATTATTTTTGTAAGTTTCTTTTCCCGCGGTGGTTTTTGGCATATCCTTTATCAGATAGACTTCTAAAATTTCATTTGTAACAGTGTTTCTCAAAACGTTGAACCAACGACGACATCCGCTACTGTGTGACCATCTTTCCAATAATAAACCTTTGGTGTTCGTCTTCATGAAGAGGTATTTTGAAAACTCTTCGTCAGTCAATTCAGGTGAATTTACTGGACGTTGTATATGAGCCTCGCCGCCATAATGAAATTCTGAATCGTCTCGAAATCCGCACCATGGACATTCTATGTATATCATTTTGAGAGTCCTTTAATGTGCGACACCTGCTGCGCCATGTTCGTCTATAAGATAGCCGCTAATAAATCGTTCTAGCGAAAAGGGTGCTGCTATGGAATTTGGCTCATCCCGCGCAACAAGATCAGCAAAAACATGGCCAGAACCGGGGGTGGCCTTAAATCCGCCGGTTCCCCAGCCGCAATTAAAATAGAGGTTATTAACTGGTGTTTTTGAAATAATCGGAGAGGCGTCTGGACATGTATCTACTATGCCACCCCATGCCCTTAACATTCGGAGACGAGAGAAGACAGGAAATAATTCAACGGCGGCGGCTAGCATGCCCTCAATTACATTCAGGCTGCCTCGTTGCGAATAAGAATTATAGGCATCAGCTCCAGCACCAAGTACTAGTTCACCTTTGTCAGATTGGCTAACGTACATATGGACACTATTAGACATAATCACCGTATCTAAAATGGGTTTTATGGGCTCCGACACTAACGCCTGGAGCGGTCGGCTATCAACTGGGAGGCGAAACCCAGCCATTTCAGCCACTACCCCTGCATGACCTGCTACTACGCATGCAACTTTATTTGCGGCGATCTTGCCCCGGGCTGTTTCAAGGCCCTTTACAGTCCCTTTATCAACAACAAATCCTGTTACTTCACAGTTTTGAATTATATCAACTCCTAGCTTATCGGCAGCACGTGCATAGCCCCACGCTACTGCATCGTGCCGCGCAGTGCCTCCTCTGCGTTGAATAAATCCGCCCTTTACGGGGTAGCGAAGGTTGGGATTTATATCGATTATTGGCACTAGTCGTTTAATTCCGCTAGGCCCCAATATTTCTGAGTCTATACCGTTAAGCCTAATTGCTTCAACGCGCCGCGTCATTTCTTTTAATTCGTGTTCTGTATGTGCTAGTGTAAGGACGCCGCGTTGACTAAACATAGTATTGAAATTTAATTCTTGGCTGAGCGATTCCCATAGTTTTAACGAATGTTCATAGATAGCGGCGCTCTCATCCCACATATAGTTTGATCTAATTATCGTGGTGTTTCGACCAGTATTTCCACCACCGAGCCAACCTTTATCAACCACCGCGATATTTTTTTTACCATGTTCAGCAGCAAGATAATACGCGGTAGCTAAGCCGTGTCCACCTGCCCCAATCACCACAATATCATATTCGCTTTTTGGTTCGGGCGATCGCCAGGCCCGGGGCCAGTTTTCGTGATAGGAGAGAGCATTGCGGGCAAGACTATATATAGAATATTTGTCCTGCCTATTTTGTAAATTTTTCATTTTTCTGTTTTTTCCAACTAACCCCATGCACAGAACCTAGTTTCTAAACCCGTCTTTTTAACAAGTAACGTTTAACACTAGCATATTAGGATAATGTTTTATTTTAAGAAATGGTTTTTGATGGAAATTAATACTTATGGCAATAGTTAAAAGTCGCCACGGACATGCTAAAGAGGATACGATATTCTTTGATCTTTAACAGTTAACCTATAAATTGAGTTGAAATAAACGCAGTATCACGGAGAATAAGCATGGATAATTCACTGGAGAGACAGGCTCGTCTAGATGTTGCTGCGGCCCATCGGCTGGCAGTTATGCATGGTTTAAATGAAGGTGTTTGGAACCATATCAGTTTGTGCACTCCAGATGAACCCGATAACATTTTGATCAGCCCCGGGCATACACACTGGGGACAGGTTAGAGCTAGTAATTTGGCTTTAATGTCACCGGAAGGGACTTTAATTTCAGGAGGGCGTCCTCCTATTCGAGCCGGATGGATAATACATCACCCTGTTCACAAAGCGCGCCCGGACGCCAAATGTGTAATTCATGTGCATGCACCTTATACAACTGCAATGTCTATTCGTAAGGATATGGAGCTTGAAACAAGAAGTTCCCAGCAGGCTGCTGGGTTTCACGATGATATCGCCTATTACGAGGTTTATGACGGGGTCTTAAATGATGAAGCGGAAGGCGAGCACATGGCTGAAATATTAGGCGATAAAAGGATCTTAATAATGCGAAATCATGGAGCTATGATCGTCGGAGAAACGGTTGCACGCGCGTACTTGGACGCCTACCAATTGGAAAGAGCATGTATGTATCAACTTTTGGCCGTGGCTGGGGGTGGAGAAATGCAGCTTATACCAGATGGGGTGGCGATGGAAATGGGAAAATTAGCCCGAAAGGGCCAAAATCTCGAACATTTTGAGGGTATGAAACGGTTGGTAGAGGAAAGAGAGCCCGATTTCGCTGATTAGAATTGTATTGTTAGGACTGTCTGGATCCAAGGTAGTAAAGCGTTACAGGAGGGTTTAAATGCTGTCGATAGATTCCTCATTCGATGGGGGTAATATAGAAGTCATTAAAGCTACGGAAGCCCATGATATTCAGCTTAAAATTCGACCGGATACTGAGTCGGATTTTTTTCAATGGTTTGCATTTCGAATAATAGGGGCTCGCGACTTGGCTTGCACCGCAAGGATCCTTAATGCTGGTCAGGCAAGTTTTCCAGCGGGCTGGGACGGATATAAAATGGTGGTTTCCCACGATATGGCGAGCTGGTTTAGGATCCCTACAACATATAAGGATGGTATTTTAGAAGTTACCCACACGTTAAAAAATGATTCAGAGTATTTTGCTTATTTTGCGATGTATCCTATGGAAAGGCATGCCCGTCTAATAGCAAAATGCCAATCAGCTTTAGGAGTGAGGTTGATCGTTCCTGGTTTCACGGCTATGAAACGCCCTATCGAAGTATTGCTATTTGGGGAGAAAGTCGAAGAAAAACCCTCCTTTTGGGTTATAGCACGTCAGCATCCAGGGGAAACAATGGCAGAATGGTTCATGGAGGGCTTGTTGAAAAGACTATTGGACAACCAAGATGGAGCCGTTCAACGCTTGCTACAAAGGGTAAATATTTTTGCTGTGCCTAATATGAATCCAGACGGCAGTGTACTTGGCAACTTGAGAGTTAATTCCACTGGTATCAACCTAAATCGCGAGTGGGAAAATCCTAGTGAAGCTCTCAGCCCGGAAGTTTTTCACATTCGAAACATGATGATAGATAGCCATATCAAACTCTGTCTAGATGTACATGGGGACGAAGCACTACCATACAATTTTATAGCAGGGTTTGAGGGTATAGCTGAGGCTAGTGAAACACAACTGCGGATAATGAATACCTATAGGGATAATCTCGAGCGACTTAATCCCGACTTTCAAACGTTGCATGGATATCCGAAAGTTCAGCGGGGAAAGGGAATGAAGACAACAGCAACCGGATATCTTTCTGCATATCAGGGTGCTGTATCAATGACATTGGAGATGCCATTTAAGGATGCCCAAAATGCTCCTAACAGCCTATTTGGTTGGTCTCCTGAACGGAGCATGGCCTTAGGGCGTTCAACTGTTGAGGCTTTGCTCTCCGTCATAGATGATTTTTAGTTTAATTACTCTGGGGAAAATAGATGATTAAAATATATGGAATTCCCAACTGCGATAAATGTAGAGAAGCAAAAAAATGGTTGGACCAAAATCATGTGCTTTACACTTTCATCGACTTAAAGAAACACGTTCCGCTGCCAAAGATGTTAAGAGCCTGGATAGAAGAATTAGGGATTGATGATCTAATCAACAGAAGGGGTACCACATGGAGGAATTTATCGGATGAAGTTAAATTTGGCTTTGACGAGGAAAATTGTACGGAACTCATATTAGAAAATCCAACACTACTGAAAAGACCCATTATTGATCTCAATCCACATTTACTAGTAGGATTTGACGATAAAGTAGTTGAAGATCTTATTGCACATTCATATTGATTTATTAAATGTGTTTTCTTTTGAATGAAATGCGGTTTGGGAATGCGTCATGGTTTCAGATTTTATAGTAATAGGTGGTGGGCTGGTGGGGGCAGCAGTTTCCTATGGATTGGTGAAGTCAGGTGCTTCAGTAATTATGCTTGACGAGGGTGACACTGCATATAGAGCCTCTAGAGGAAATTTTGGACTTGTGTGGGTCCAATCAAAAGGTGATGGCATGCATGAATATGCGTCCTGGAGTAGAGAGTCCTCAGATTTATGGGTAGAATTGGCGAGTTTATTAGGAGAAGAGACAGGAATTAACGTCGGACATCGCAGGCCAGGAGGGTTGGAGCTATGCCTAGATGAAGATGAATACAAAGAATTCGAAAGTTCTATCGCTAGGATGCATAATCAAGCTAGTGTTGGCGAAAATGGTCGGCGTATGATTGATGGAGATGAAGTTCGTAGACTAGAACCAAATGTTGGCCCGGAAGTAGTCGGGGCATCTTTTTGTCCGCATGACGGGATGGTAAATCCATTGTACACACTTAGAGCGCTGCATCAACAAAGCATCAAAATTGGTGTCGACTATCGGCCAGAACACCGCACTTTTAGCATCAATGCCGAAGGAGGTGGCTTCCGCGTGAAAACATCAAAGGGAGAAGTTTTAGGCCATAAGGTGGTGCTGGCCGCTGGGAATGGAAACCGGGAGTTGGGCAAGTTTGTTGGTTTGAATATTCCTGTGGGGCCCGAGCGCGGGCATATAGTTGTTACGGAACGAACTAAGCCTTTATTTAATCACGTGTTGGGGCAAATCCGCCAAACAGATGAGGGAACGGTGATGCTTGGTGCTACAAAGGAAAATGTTGGATTCGACACTGGCTTTAATTTTGATATGGCAGCATACGTAGTAAATAGAGCTGTAAGAAAAATACCGATCTTAAAAAATCTTCGATTTGTTAGAAGTTGGAGTGCGTTACGGATAATGTCTCCAGATGGATTCCCCATTTACCAAGAATCTATGGAATACCCTGGAGCTTTTGTTGTAACGTGCCACAGTGGGGTGACATTGGCTGCAGTACATGCTTTGAGGCTGGCTCCACAACTCATAGGGGATAATTTTAACGACTTCTTTGCAGCTTTTTCTCCGGGGAGGTTCGATGTTCAGCAGATTAACTAACATTATAAGGAAACCGGTACGAATTTACTTCGAGGGGGAACTCATAGAAGCTCTCGAGGGCGATACCATAGCCTCCGCATTGCTCGCAGCGGGAGTAACGGACTTTCGGCACTCAGTTGTTTCCGAAAGCGAACGAGGCCCATACTGTCTAATGGGAGCTTGTTTTGAATGTTTAATGGAAATCGACGGCATTGGGCATCAGCAGGCATGCCTAATTCCTGTTCGAGATGAAATGCGAATTTGTAGAGAGAATGCGAAAAGGTCAATCGTTGATGACTTGTGATGTTGATGTGGTAATCGTTGGCGCCGGCCCGGCTGGCATGGCAGCGGCTTCTGCTTTAGCGCAATACCGTGCAAAAGTAGTTGTATTGGATGAACAGGGGGAGCCTGGCGGTCAGATATATAAAAGTATAGAAACAGTTTATCGGAGCAGGCCAGCCGATATAGATTTTTTGGGCCCTTCATATTTCGAAGGAGATGAAATAGTTAAAAAATTCCGCGCCGAGGATATTGACTATCGTCCGCGTAGTACGGTCTGGCATATAGGCAGCGATATTTCTTTTAAACGAAGGGATGTTTTCTACAGTAGAAACGGAACATCCAATAAACTGCGACCCAAATACATTGTTATCGCGACTGGTGCAATAGAGCGCCCTGTTCCTATAGAAGGCTGGACGTTACCAGGCGTAATGACTGCTGGCGCTGTGCAGTCTGCTCTGAAAACCTCAGGTATCTATCCTTCAGGAAAATTAGCTTTAGTTGGAAGTGGTCCGTTAGTTCTCCAATTGGCCAACCAATTACTTGAAGCCCATATCCCAATATCTGCAATTGTTGATACAACCCCAACGGGGAGTATTTCGCGAGCCGTTGCCCATTTCCCGCGAGCCATCACGGCGACAGATTATCTGTTGCGGGGTTGGAAGATGATAAAAAAAATAAAGAAGTCCGGGGTTAAAGTCTATCAGTCATCGAGTAATATAAGGGTAAACGGAGATAGGTGCGTTGAAGGCCTTTCATTTATTTCGCGCGGGGTTGGTCTCAACATTCCCGTAGATGTGGTCGCATTGCATGAAGGCGTAATCCCTAATACGCAACTCACGAGATTACTCAGTGTTGACCACGCTTGGAATAAAAGACAGCGCGCTTTCTTCCCAATTCTGACCGGATGGGGTGAGACCTCTATAGCAGGAGTATTTGTAGCAGGTGATGGCGGAGGAATTTCGGGGGCTAAATCAGCCATCCTTAGCGGCGAAATTACGGGTAGGATGATAGCGCAGAAGCTTGATCTGATAAATGAATCTGCCCGTGATTTGCCGGCAGAAGAAGCTAGGTTGAAAAGGCTCCTTGATACCGGTATTAGGCCACTGCTCGAAGCGTTATATCCTGCTCCTGACTGGATAGCTGAGACAAGTAATGAAACACTTATCTGTCGCTGTGAAGAAATTACGAGTGGTCAACTCCGAACGGTCATTTCTCAGGGATGTTATGGACCTAATCAAGCGAAGGCTTTCTTGCGTTGCGGAATGGGAGCATGTCAGGGGAGAATGTGCGGGGCTACTGTGACTGAGATAATTGCTCGAGAGCTGAGACGATCTCCTAGCGCAGTAGGATCTTACAATATTAGACCACCAATAAAACCTATTTCTCTCGGAGAACTGGCTTCACTGCAGGATGTATGACGTCCACACGAAGAAAACAGAATTTTCCTAAAATTAAGAGTCATTAAATTAGATCAAGTATAAATGATAATCGGAAAACTAAATGAGTGATTTTGAGAGAAAGATAGCCTTAGTTTCTGGACGGAAAGTTTCGTATATAGAAGTAGGGTTTGGGCCAGCCCTTTTTTTAATGCATGGCATAGGTGGGAACGCCAAATCTTGGAGAGCTCAACTAGAAAATCTGTCAAGTGATTATCATATGATAGCTTGGGATGCTCCTGGTTATGGCGCTAGTGACGTACGGGATGGTACGTTGCTGGAATATGTCGAAGCAGCGATAGGATTACTAGACGTGCTGGGCATAGATAGGGCATTTGTTTTAGGCCATTCTATGGGCGGAGTAATTGCTCAAGGCCTTGCGGGTTCCGTACCAAGTAGAGTGAAAAAACTTATCCTGTCCAGCACTTTTATGGGGCATGGTGCCGCGGAAGGCTCTCCGTTACAGGACGGTTATCTAGCACGACTACATGATATAGAAACGATGAACCCTGAGGCCTTTGGGATGGCCCGCGCGTCAAGCATGCTCTCAGAATCGGCCTCAGTCGAGTTGTGTAAAGAGGTGGCAGGGATAGCCTCTCAAGTTCGGGAAGATGGACTTCGAGCTGGCTGCCAGCTGCTAAACTATGCTGACACCAGTCGGATGATAGTCGGTCTAGAAATGCCGGTGCTACTTATAATGGGAAAGGAAGACGTTATTGTAAAACCAGAAAAAACTATGCAGATCGCGGATGTTCTCGGGGATGTTAAGCATGTTCACCTGCCGAATACGGCGCACGCAGCGTACCTGGAAGACCCAACAAACTACAACGCTATTTTGCGAGAGTTTTTATCATAAGAAGTGTTATGACCTTTATTTCTGAAATGACATTGAAAGTAAAAAAATATGCTATTATCGCCATAGTTTTGATGATTTATTCTGCCAGCTTTAGAGTTTTGGCAAATGAAACAGTGATAGGTAAAAACGACAAGATTCCTGTTGATTTACAGCTTCTACTAGCCGTCGATGTTTCCCAAAGTATTGATGAGGATGAAGCTCGGCTGCAGAGAGATGGATATCTACAAGCTCTAAAGGATCCAGATATAATCGATATCATTAAATCGGGTTACCATGGTAGAATAGCGTTAAGTTACATGGAGTGGGCAGGACCTCTGCAGCAGTGGCTTTTAGTGAATTGGCAGATAGTTGATAGTGAAGTTACAGCACAAGATTTTGCAAATCGTTTGGTTAGTGCGCCCATCCGTATGGGACAGCGCACTTCTATAAGTTTTGCTATTTTGCATGCGATCTCTATCTTTAGAGATAGTGAATATTCATCTATTCGAAAGGTTATAGACATATCGGGAGATGGAGCTAATAACGCGGGCTTTTATGTTCACGAAACCAGGCATAGAGCAGTCGAAAACGGCATAACTATTAATGGGTTAGCGATTTTAAATAACCGGCCCTCCCCAATTGGCATACCTGCCACAAAACATATAGATAACTATTATGAGGACTGTGTCATAGCGGGCCCAGGTGCCTTTATAGTTGTTGCTGAAAAGTTGGAGAGCTTTTCGGCGGCAGTGCGGCGAAAAATGATACTCGAGATAGCAGCGTTAAGCCATAATGGCGTGGATCATAAAGATGTGCGAACAGGCATGGATGTAGCGTTAGTAAACGCCAATTTTCAGACGACAGATTGTCTTATCGGAGAAAAGCAGTTGGAATTATATAAAAATCTAAAGCCGTAAAGGCTGTCCAGAGATTTAAACCGCTATCCCTGCTCTTTTAAGCTGAGCCTGAAATTTAGAAAGTATTTTGTCTTTCTCTGCGGTATCTTCAACTTGAGCTACCAATTCTGTGTTGAAATTTGGTTGTTTTAGATGCTCTGTTATTACTCCTCTTGCTATATCAGATGCCCTGCCATTTGGGAGCATTTCAGCTTGGCACATTCCAACCAACATAAGCGCCCGGAGGTGCATAGGGCGATCTGGATTGTCAATTTTTTCAATAATCTTTGACTCTTCGATATATGAGGCTAGTAATTCATCCAATTTATTGGTTATTTGGTCCTTCTGTTCCTGTTCCAACTTTGATTTTTCTATTTGATAAAAACTCGAAGTAATTTGTTCCATTTTTTTATTTGGAGGGAGATCCGCGTTCACTATTCCGTTGACAGATGAGGGTTTGAGAAAAAGGGCTTCTATATATTCGTGTATAAACTTTTCTAGTTGTTCTTCGGTCATTTTACTTTCTTTCAGCGCAAGCAAAAACGCTATTTTTCGGGCGGGTGACTGAAGCGAGGGAACTAAGCTATTTATGGCTTCTTTTATTCCCGTTAAACCACCTTTATTAATGATTCGAGTTTGTCGTTCCGTTAGTGCTTGAGCCATTTCGGCTCCACCTAGAACCGCGTCTTTTGAAACAACGCGATTTAGTATGGCATCAAAACGCTTTATTTCTCCCTCTTCGCCCTCTTTTGATAAATTGCCAGATCCTTCTATTTGTTGCTGTGCGCGTTCAGCTAGCACGAGTTGGCTTTCTTTGAAGGTTTCACGTGCCAGAAGATTATTAAGTTTCGTTTTAGTCCATTCAATGCTTTCTTCTTGCATCTCCTCGATATCCCCTGATTCTAAGGAACCAGATCCAAGATCTAACATCTCTATTACAGCACTTCCAAGGTCTAACTGGTCGCCTAATAGATCTTGAATAACGATATTATTAACGAGTATGTCCGCTATAAAATAATCAATTGCTTTTTCAGCGCGAGGATCCTTCGTTTCAGTACCCCATTCAATAGACTGGAGAAGTTTTCCCCAATAACTCCTATTATCAATTAGCTCTTTTGATATCATAATATTTAACAGATAGGGGAACTCTTCTTCGTTTGCCAAGTCCTTTAAAGCTGATAAAGTTGCCTCAAAACCACTCTGTTTTATCCTCGGTAGATTCCTTGCTTCTGCGTGGTTAGCCTTGTCAGTAATCTCCTGAAGAAAGTTAAATAGCGCATCACGCCTCTCGTTAGTGGTTACGTCGCCGGTCTCCGATTGAAGTTGAGCTACCTTTGCTATAGCAGTTGGCATTAAAGTGTCCGCATCGTTGACCCGTTTGATTTCCTTGCCGTTGTGCAAAACTTCCATAGCTGTAATGTTATTTTTATCTAAATATTTTCGAAATAGACGATTTATTGTTTTTCGACTGGCTGGTTTGAGTAAATCATCGGCAGTTTCGCAATCAGGAGCTTCATCTATATCCCCTACAAATATTTTTTCTTGGACGGCTTCTTTGATTTTTTCAAAGATAAAGTCCTCATCCTCGAGTTCATCGATGGACTTCGCAATTAAAGTCTCTTCTTTGACAACTCGCACTCCTCCGACGCCAGCGTCGCCTAAAACTTGCGTCGCGACCTCTTCCGCCTCACTTTTTTTCTCAATTGTGGCCTCAATTTGCCATGTCGTATCGCGAAGGGTAAGAATTTCGTAGGGCATTTTAAAATTTCCAGGTAGCCAATATAAAATCTACTTGTGAAACTTTAGTTGTATTTTTATGTAATGAAAAGTCAATTGATGAGTTTCGATTTGTTGAAATTGCATTCACATATTGTGAAAATAGGCCCTATGCATTAACAAGTTTTTCCATCTAAATAATTAGTTGTTAATTTCTCATTAGTTTATTCGTTTAGCGGTACGCTGCTCTGTCCACAAGTTGAGTAAATTACCAGCAAAGATGATAGTTCCACCCACAAGAATAAAAATGTCCCAATTTTCTTCGTACATGGCCCAGCCTACTAGGGCTATCAGCGGTAACCGCATGAAATCTAGTGGAGATACGACAGAGGCATCCGCGTGTCGGAAGGCATGCGCGAAACAAAAATGGGAGCCTAATCCAGTTATTCCAAGAAGCACGACCCATGGCCATAGTTCGAGGGGTGGGTATGCCCAGCCAGGTATTGACGCGATTAAGCCCATAGGTAGCTGGATAAGATTCATATAAAATATTATTGTAATTGGAGATTCAGTGTCCGACATGTGGCGGGTGAATACATAGGTGGAGGCAAAGCATAATGTAGCAAATAAGACGACTAGTGCTGCTGGTTGAATTACCAGAAGCCCAGGCCGTAAAATGAGTAAAATGCCTAAGAAACCGAGAATAATACTGGCTATTCGGTAGCCCGTTAGCCTTTCTTTCAGAACTATTATAGCTAAAAGGGTAGTCCATATAGGTGCGGTGAATTCGATTGCAAATACTTCGGCTAAAGGTAAAAAGGCGACGCCGTACAGCCATCCGGTCTGGCCTCCAAAATGGATGACGTTGCGAAAGATGTGAAGTTTGGGTCGAGAGGTTTTTATCCGGTTGAATCCAATGAAACAAAGAATTAATGCGAGTGCTATGAGGCAAAATAGGCTTCTGGAAAAGGAAATTTGGAACGCATTAAGTTCCCCTGAGAGCTCTCGACCAGCTATCGCCATCCCCGATATTGATAAGAGTGCTCCCATCATCCAAATGCTGGCGAGGATGGGCCTCTGCGGACGCGAAGTTTTCATGCCTTTTTTTTCAATCTATTTGCCTAAAAGTCTTTATTTAGCTCATTAATTTGCCGATTGATGTGCGTAAGTCTAATATCAAATGGGAGCGGGTTGTAGCAACTAATCAGATTCTAATTTCAGAGCATCTGAAAAAGCGAGTTATTAAATCAGGTGATAGGCTTTTTAACATCTCTTTTGCTAGAGATTTAAAAAAAAATAAAAAAAAAACTTGAAATAGTACTGATTTAGTACGATTAACATAGTTTTTCAGTTTCTGTACCCTATAACTATGTGGGAGTGCGATGATGATGGGGTTTGGTAAATGTTGAGGTTGAATAAGTTGACCGACTACGCGGTTGTGATTTTGAGTAGGCTGGCAAAGGATAGCGGCGCAATCCAAACAGCTGCGGAAATTTCGAATGCAACGGGGATTCCGTTGCCGACCGTTTCTAAAATTTTAAAAATAATGGGAAGGGCGTCACTGATTTCTTCGCACAGAGGGGCAAGTGGCGGTTATTCTTTAAAGCAGTCTGCTTACCGAATCCGAGTTTCTGATATCATTGAAACATTTGAAGGGCCCGTTGCATTAACCGCCTGCGTCGTTGGAGCTAAAGACCAGTGCAGTGTAGAGGCGTTATGCCCTATCCGAGGAAATTGGAATAAGGTGAATGAGGCTATTAGGCTTGCCTTGGAGAGTCTGACACTGGCTGAATTGCTTGATCCAAGGGAGAGTATCCAAGGTATAATGGGCAGCGAACAGAGTTTGGCTAAGCTAGCCTATCTGAATGAGATGTGATTTTTTAGTCAAAGTGAAGTTTTGGATTAGACATGCCGATTGATAGTAAAACCGCAAATCAAGTGCAGAATTTAGAAGTTGACAAGTATAAGTACGGTTTTGTCACAGATATAGAAATGGAGACGGCTCCCAAGGGGTTGAACGAGAATATAATTCGTTTCATCTCTGCTAAGAAGGAGGAACCGAAATGGCTGCTCGAATGGCGTTTAAAGGCATACAATCATTGGTTGACTATGGAAGAACCTAACTGGGCAAAAGTTGGATATGATCCTATTGATTACCAAGAACTTTATTATTACGCTGCTCCCAAGGCCCTTGACCGCCCCAAAAGCCTGGACGAAGTCGATCCAGAACTCTTAAAGACATATGAAAAGTTAGGTATTCCCCTCAAGGAACAGGAACTGTTATCCGGGGTGGTGGCCGTTGATGCTGTGTTCGATTCAGTTTCAGTTGCCACGACTTATAAGGCAAAGCTAACGGAAATGGGCGTTATTTTTTGTTCTATCTCAGAGGCAGTGCGTGAATATCCCGAGCTCGTGAAAAAATATCTAGGCTCAGTGGTTCCATACTCCGACAACTATTTTGCCACGCTAAATAGTGCCGTCTTTACGGATGGCTCATTCGTTTATGTTCCCAAGGGTCTTCGGTGCCCAATGGAACTATCAACTTATTTCAGGATTAATGCAGAGAATACAGGACAATTTGAGCGGACATTAATCATAGTGGATGAAGGAGCCTATGTGAGTTATCTAGAGGGCTGCACTGCGCCGCAACGAGATGAAAATCAGTTGCATGCGGCAATAGTAGAACTAATCGCCCTAGATGACTCGGAAATTAAATACTCGACAGTACAAAATTGGTACCCGGGTGACGAAAATGGGACCGGCGGTATATATAATTTCGTTACAAAGCGGGGCGCATGTAGAGGTAAGAATTCAAAGATATCATGGACGCAAGTAGAGACGGGTTCCGCTGTCACCTGGAAGTACCCTAGCTGTTTGCTGCAGGGGGATAATTCTGTAGGTGAATTCTATTCGGTTGCAATTACGAATAATGCTCAGCAAGCAGATACTGGCACTAAAATGATTCACATCGGTAAAAATACGCGTTCGACAATAATCTCTAAAGGTATCAGCGCGGGAAGAGCCGATAATACCTACAGAGGTTTAGTGAAAGTTATGCCCAAGGCAAATGGTGCTCGAAATTATACTCAGTGCGATAGTCTTTTAATTGGGAACAAATGTGGTGCGCATACTGTGCCTTATATAGAAACAAGAAATCCTAGTGCTCGTATTGAACATGAGGCGACAACCTCGAAGATAAGTGACGATCAAATGTTTTATTGTAAACAACGGGGCCTATCACCCGAGGACGCTGTATCCCTAATCGTCAATGGCTTTTGTAAGGAAGTAATGAAGGAGTTGCCAATGGAATTTGCGGTAGAAGCCCAAAAACTTATCGGGATTAGTTTAGAGGGGAGTGTTGGCTAAAAGAGGAGGAAACTGATTAAAAGATTGTATTAGGGGAAAACATAGAATGTCGATTTTGTCGATACGAAACCTGCACGTAAGTGTCGGAAACAGTGAAATTTTAAATGGTATTAGTTTAGAAATTGGCCCGGGAGAAATTCATGCCATTATGGGGCCCAATGGTTCGGGTAAGAGCACGCTATCCTACGTATTAGCAGGTCGTGATGGATATGAAGTGACGGCTGGCAGCATAGATTTCAAAAACAAGAATTTGCTTGAATTGGAAGCTGATGAGAGGGCCAATGAGGGAGTGTTTCTGGCTTTTCAATATCCGGTCGAAGTTCCAGGTGTGACAGGTATGACATTTTTGCGCGAAGCCTACAACGCTAACCTTAGGTATCACGGAAGAGAAGACGCTGACGCGATGCAGTTTCTGAAACTTGTGCGATCAAAGGCTAAAAAGCTTAATATGGGTGATGATATGCTCAAACGGCCAGTAAACGCCGGATTTTCTGGAGGGGAGAAAAAACGGAATGAGATCCTACAGATGGCCGTGCTTGAACCAGAATTGGCAATTTTGGATGAGACAGACTCTGGGCTAGATATAGATGCTCTGAAACTAGTCGCAGATGGTGTAAACGGGCTTCGATCCCCGCAGCGTAGTATGTTAATCATTACGCATTACCAGCGCCTTCTAAACTACATAGAGCCAGATTACGTGCATGTTTTGGCCCAGGGGAAAATCCAACGTTCTGGCGGCAAGGAGCTTGCACTCGAGCTTGAATTAAAGGGATATGCTGAATTCGGTTCGGAGGCTGGGAAATGAATTCTAATTCGGCGGCTAACATACCTTTCCACGCATTAACAGATCAGGTTTCTGCTAATAACATGAAGAATTGGGGCGACTGGTTGCGAGGTGTTAATGCTCGTGGCCAGAAAGAGTATGAAAAGATTGGTTGGCCTAATGGGAAGATGGAATCCTGGAAATATACGAATCTCAATTTGTTAGCTAAAGCTCCCCTTGAGTTGGCGTCGCCCCTTGAGTTTATTGAGATTCCTGAGGAACGTGTTCTTTCTATCGACGCGGCCAAGATTGTCCTCGTCAACGGCAGGCTAGATCGAAAACTCTCTAATTTTTCTATGGTTGGCGATGGAGTAAGCGTTAACAATTTTGGAGATATCAGGGAACATCAAAAGGTATTATTTGAAGACACGGAAGAAGCTAGTTACCCGATAGAGGGGTTACCAATTGCGGCATTGAATAGTGCAATGATTTCGGATGCTGTTTTTATTGAAGTAAAAGATGGATGCCAGGTGGAAAAACCTCTCCATATAATATCCGTTGGCTCAGGCAATCAAATTTGCTTCGCGCCACGATTATTCATACTGGCTGGCCGTCATAGTGCGGTTGATATCATAGAGAGTCACGTTGGGTGCATGGACAGTACATATTTTACTAATTGCGTGACCAAAGTGAGGGTGGCTGAGGGCGCGAGATGTGGTCACTATAAGCTTCAAAATGAACCGGAGAAGTCGTCCCATATAGCATTGACGAATGTTTGTATCCGGGCTCGAGGGAGCTACGATAGTTTTGTAGCTAGTCTAGGGGGGCTGTTATCCCGAAACGAAACACGAGCGTTGATCGAGGGTAGAGATGCGGAATGTCATATAAACGGCACTTATTTAGGGGCTGGAACTCAGCACATTGATAACACTACATTTATCGAACACGCTTCGGAATGTGGCCGAAGTAGGCAAGTTTACAAAGGAGTACTAGCACAGCACGCTAGGGGAGTATTTCAAGGAAAGATATATGTCCACCCGAATGCCCAGAAAACGGATGGTTTTCAGATGAATAGAGCGATGTTGCTATCGGATACAGCTGAAATCGATAGTAAGCCTGAGTTGGAAATTTATGCAGATGACGTTAAATGTAGCCATGGTGCCACAGTCGGAGAGTTAGAGGAAGAACACCTATTTTATCTTAGGGCACGTGGCATAGATTCGGATAGGGCACGTAGATTACTAGTTGAGGCATATGTTCAAGAAGTATTGGATGAAGCGCGATCGGGTGTGTTTGCAGAAGCTATTAAGGAAATAACGAGTAAGTGGTTAATCGAGAATTTATTCGAGAATTTTTATGAAAGATAATCCTCAAGGTTTTGATCCGGTGTCTATCCGGGCGGATTTTCCAATTTTAAGCCGGGATATACGTGGCAAACGATTGGTCTACCTAGATTCGGCGGGATCAGCTCAGAAACCGGCCAAAGTGATTGACACTGTCAATGATGTTTATCGACAGGAGTATTCTAACGTCCATCGAGGACTACATTATTTGTCTGAGCAGGCTTCGAATCGTTATGAGAACGCCCGACGGAAAGTAGCTAAATTTATCAATGCTGCTAAAGAATGCGAGGTTATCTTTACAAAAGGGACTACCGAAGCCATTAACTTGATAGCGACCAGTTTTGGTAGACAGAATTTAAAGCCGGGCGATGATATTGTAATCACTTGCGCGGAACACCATTCAAATATCATACCATGGCAAATTCTTCGAGATGACACGGGGTGCAAATTGAAAGTAGTTCCTGTCGACGATGATGGGCAAATACAATTGGCAGAGTTTGAAAAAAATATTTCCGCGAAAACGAAAATTGTGGCTTTTTGTCATGTATCAAACGTGCTGGGAACGGTTTTACCGGTGAAAGATATTGTGGAACTTGCTCAAAATAATGGAGCGATAACTGTAGTGGACGGTGCTCAGGGAATAGTGCACACCCCCGTCGATGTTCAAGAACTGGGGGTAGATTTTTATGCCTTCAGTGGTCACAAGCTATATGGACCTTCAGGTATAGGCGTACTTTACGGTAGGGAGTTTTTGTTAGAAACCATGCCGCCTTACCAAGGTGGAGGGGGTATGATTAATACGGTATCTTTCGAGAAGACAACATGGGCAGATCTGCCCGATAAATTTGAAGCTGGAACTCCACCAATCGCGCAAGCGATAGGTCTAGGCGAAGCTATTGATTACATAAATTGTATCGGTCTAGGTGCGATTGGCGAGCATGAAGTAAAAGTACTTAACTATGCAACCCAGCGGTTGTCATCAGTTGAGGGATTAAAACTGATTGGAACCGCACCGGGTAAAGTTAGCGTTCTATCCTTTACTTTAGATTGCGCACATCCACACGATATCGCTACGATTATAGATCAGAATGGTGTTGCCGTGCGTGCAGGTCACCACTGCGCTCAGCCACTTATGGACCGTTTTGACTTATCTTCTACTGCTAGGGCAAGTCTTGGTTTATATAATACAGAAGAAGATATAGATATTCTTGCAGATAGCCTAGAAAAGGTTCGGGAGATATTTCGATGAGTGATTTTGGACCAGAAATCAATCCGTACGGCTCTTTCTTGATGGAACCCGCCGTCCCGGAAGGGACATCGGCAAGAGCGGGCGCTAAGCTGGCAAGCGGTGCTTCACGCGCATCGGATGAAGCAATAGTGGAAGCGCTTCGCACCGTTCACGATCCAGAAATTCCTGTTAATATTTATGATCTTGGATTGATATACAATACAGAACGTTTAGAAGACGGAGACGTTCGTATCCTTATGACGTTAACCGCTCCTGCATGTCCAGTAGCGGGAGAGATGCCTTATGACGTCGCAGCCGCAGTTTCAGTTGTAGACGGTGTTGGCGAAGTTGAAGTTGTTCTCACGTGGGAGCCCCCGTGGACCCAGGAGAGAATGAGTGAAGATGCAAAGTTAATTCTTAATATCTACTAAGTATTATTTTTTATAATTCGAAAAGATCGTATACTATACTTACCGAGAATAAATGGAACTCTATGATGCTACAATTTGAACCTGGAAAAGCGCCTATTACTCTAACGGAGGCAGCTGTTGAGAGAGCCAAGCATCTCATCAGTAAAAGTGGAGACAAAAAAATTCTTGGGCTTCGGGTAGGAGTTAAGACCACAGGATGTTCAGGACTCAGCTATTTTGTTGAATATGCGACGGAGCAAAAGAAGTTTGAGGATAAAGTTGAAGAAAATGGTGTGACTTTATTTATTGACCCTACGGCCGTAATGTTCATTCTTGGATCAGAAATGGATTATCAGGAAGATAAAATGTCCTCAGGCTTTGTTTTTAACAATCCAAATGAAATAAGCAGGTGCGGTTGTGGCGAAAGTTTTTCTGTGAAATAATCGGATACCTTTCATTCTAAGAAGTCACAAGCTACTCGCAGTGATTAAGGCTGGCGGAATAAAATGTTATCATCTGCTATAGTATTGTAAGAACGTGAGTTTTGACCATCGAACCCAACACCCTTTGCAGGGTGTTTTGTTTTTTGTCTTAGCAATATTGCTTATTTCAGTAGTTGATACCGTCTGCAAAATATATACAAGGGATTTGCATTCGATCCAGCTGGTATGGGGTTATTTCGTGGGAATAAACCTTACTCTATGGGCCTTCTTTATTGGTAAGGGCGAAAAATTCTCGAATCTGAAATCGACAAATCGTCCAATACTTCAAGTCATTCGGCCAGCCTTTCTCGTTTGTTCTATTTCCAGCTTATTTGTTGGGCTGACCTACTTGCCTATAGCGGAGGCAACGGCAATTGGTTTTATCGCACCTTTATTTATAACGGCCTTGTCCGTACCGATTCTAAAAGAAAAAGTGGGATTGCATCGATGGGGAGCGGTAGCAATTGGTTTAATGGGAGTTATAGTTATAGTACGCCCTGGCGGAAGCTTTTGGCATTGGGCCTCAATAATGCCTATTTTGGGGGCTTTATTTTTCGCTATGTTTCAGATTACCACTAGATTGCTCTCTGAAACAGAACGGACTTATACAACACTGTTCTATACTGGTTTGGGGGGACTATTTTGGTCAAGTCTTATAGTACCGTTAGTTTGGGTGTCTCCTTCCACTACTCACTGGTGCGTATTCCTAGCAACGGGTGTCATGGGAGCTATGGCTCATTTGTGCATGATAAGCGCATTTAATAGAGCTGAAGCCTCTCTTCTTGCCCCATATAACTATAGTAAGTTGATATGGGTAGCCATACTCGGGTATTTAATATTTGGTGATATTCCAAGCCTGGATATGTGGATAGGAGCAATTATAATTGTTGCTGCTGGTTTTTATGTCCTTTATCAGGAAAAGAAAACGTAATTTAACTGTAAATCCTACGCATGGATCAGGGAATAATTCAATGACTGAAATTATCGACGGTGGGTGCCATTGTGGGAACCTAAATCTAAAATTCTACGCTGCAAGCCTGTTTTCGGAGCTCCCTGTAAGGGCATGTCAGTGCAATTTCTGCAGAAAACATAACGTCCGGGCTACGGCAGATCCCGACGGACGCTTGGAAATTCAAATAACTGATGCCAGCAAAGTTTCTAAATATCGTTTTGGATTGGGAATCACAGATTTCTTAGTTTGCAAAGAGTGTGGGACATATGTGGCAGCAGTGATGGAGGATCCGGACACTGGAAAATTACTCGCGACTTGTGTAGTTAATACGCTTGAAATACAGGATTCCGAGATTAAACCGCCTGTTGCGGCACGCTATGATGACGAGACGTCTGTTACGCGTTTAGAACGGAGACGAAAACGTTGGATGCAAGTAGTTATTACATAAAACATTACTATTATAGATTCTTGGTTCCACTTATTCGTTGCAGAACCCCGGGGACGAATTCAGTGACACTAATATCTGAAAAGCCTGCATTCTCAAAATAATCGAGGCAATCGCCAATAGAATGGGCCAAGCCAGTGCTGTTGTTTAGTGTTTGTGCGAGTCCCCATAGAGCTGGATCCGAAGGACCAGTTCGGTCTATATCTAGGGCTTCCCCTATTAAGTGCATTTCTCCGCCTGGCATCAGGGCCTGGAAAGCATTGCAGACAACTTTATTAATAGCCTCTCTTCCATACATGGGGAGGTTACTGGCCATAATAATTAAATCTGCATCAACTGGGAGTGGGTCCGAGTTGAAATCGGCTGCTAGCGTTTGGATCTGATTAGAGAGGTTGCTTTCGGCGATGAATTCGTTTGCGACCACGGTTACTTCGGGCAGATCCAAAACGGTGGCCGCGAGATGCGGATATCTCTTACACGCTTCGATGCAATAGGCTCCTGAACCTCCTCCTATATCCAGAATTTTGCTTCGATGTGTAAGGTCAACCTGGCGCAAAAATAACCTTCCTGCCCCTCGCCCTATACTGTAAGTGGCTCGGTGATATCGTCGTGCCTCTGAAATTGTGATTCCTTTGACAGTTTCATTGTCTAAATTTGCGGGTTTCCCTGTTTTTAAAAAATTGACTAGTTCACCCCATTTATTCCAATCTGGGTGGGTAAAAAACATCCACTCGCCGGCAAAGGTTTCTTTTCCTTTGACTAAAAAACGCTCGGTATCAGGAGCATTTTTTAGCTTTGTCCCATTGCGGGTGATTAATCCCAGCCCCAGACAAGCAATAATGATGCGTTCAGCATTTAACTTATTGATCCCTAGCGCAGGCGCTAGTGATTCCTCCGTGTCAAAACCGTCGCTGACTTTGGAAAACAGGTCTAATTCAACAGCGGCGAGAAGGGCTCCCGATTCGCGGTACGCACGAGCCAGCCGTTGAAGTCGAACCGTAGTTGGCCGGTCTTCGCCCAAACTAGCGCCCCTTCCAGTTGGGGTTCCTTTTTTCAGAAAACGCAAGGGGACCCTCGATCATATCCTCACTGTTCCAAAGTATTTTTACACTCTCGTATTGCATAAGCATAGCATCTTGGATATCGCTATATTCAAGGCCCCGCTTCACAACGTCTAAGCTGGTGCGAATTGAGACCGGGGAGCACTCTAGAATTTGATTCGCAAAATCCTTAGCGGCAGAAACAGCTTCCCCTTCAGCTACCAATTGAGTGACAAATCCTAGTTCATATCCTTCGGCAGCGGGTACATGCCGTGCAGTAAGGATCATTCCCATTGCACGCTTCAAGGGGATCATTCTTGGCAGGCGGTGGAGGCCCCCAGCTAGCGCTGCAAGGCCTACCTTGGGCTCGGGTAACGCAAATAAAGCATTTTCGGCGGCAATGATCACATCGCATGCTAGAGCCAATTCAAAGCCACCCCCCATAGCCACGCCGTTTACCGCTGCTATCAATGGTTTAGTTCTATCAAAGCGCTCAGTTATCCCCCCAAATCCGCTCCGCGGCTTATCCCGGGAACCACCCTCAGCTTGCCATCGTAAGTCGTTTCCAGCGCTAAACGCTCGTTCTCCAGCTCCTGTTAAAATTCCTACCCATAGATCAGGATCATTCTCGAATTCATTAAATATTTTATCTAATTCAAAATGGGCAGGAGAGTGAAGGGCGTTCATCCGCTCAGGGCGATTAAGTGTGATCGTTAGAATGTGACCATCACGATCGGCAGTAAAAAATTCCGGCATTAATCATTCCTTTCGAAATCTGTCATTCTGTTGTTTCCGTTACTTGTCTTGGCCTATATATAGCAGTGTGCTCGATAAGGGCTATGCATGTTTTTTTCTCATCAATGATGGTTACGTCTATTACCACGAAGTGATGTCCTTTGTTTTCATATAAATTGGTCACAAAGCCATGGGCAGCTAATGTGTGCCCAGTATATGCCGTGCACACATTTTGAATATTGCTCCCAACATGAATCCAAGGGCCCAATTTAACGTTCATTGACAGTGCCCTGTTAGCCATCCGCAGTATCCAGCCTGGATGAACTATTTCGCTTTTTTTGAAAATGTCGTTAGTCTCCCTAACATCTTTTAAATACTGCTCCTGATCATGTTGTGTCATGAGCTGTTTAAAGGTACCAAGAGTTGTTCCGATGCTTAGAGAAATAGGTGATGCTTCTGGGCGAGAGGCGAAATCGGGCAGGTGAATATCAGAAAATTCTTTAGTAATTGGTTGCTG
>CAYFGZ010000054.1:0-21963 GCA_964342575.1 uncultured Nisaea sp.
AACTACCCGTCGTCAGTGCCGCGCTCCCCGCGTTCGCGTTTGCCAGGTCAGCGCGCATCGCTTCGAATCCACCAGCGGTCGAACCGTTTTGCACCACCACGGAATTGTTAGATGTGTTCACCACGATCTCGGCATTGGCCCCCGTAAATGCGTCGATCTCCGCTTGGGTGCCCTTTCGACTCTGGACTTGGGTTGCTGTCATTTCTTATCCCTCTGGTGGCGTGGGAAACGATGGCGCGTCGTCGGCCATCATGTCCCGCAATTGTTGTCTGTAGGTTGCCCATGTCGCACGCCGGTCAGCACTCAGCGAGTCAGGCAGTTGTGTCCAATCACTCGCCGCTAACAGATCATTGCGTTTCAGTCGGATTGCATCGACCGATGCGGACGGAGTGATCAATTCACCCGCAACCAATTTCTTGTCGAGGTGAGCGCCGTCACGCACTTGATCCCCGTCATCGAGCGCGGTCAGATCAATCGATTCGGTCTGTGAAATCGGTTCGCCGGCTTTGTTGAATATCGTGTATGTCATCCGGAGTTCCACACCCATGCGGATAGATAGACCGCGTACCAATGGTTAGAACTGTTGGTGCCTTTCAATCGAAAGCTCACCGTTTCATCCGAACCACTGAGCGATGTGGTTCCACTGTAGACATACGTGTTCGGACGATACGTGCCGAAATTCAAACTGATTGTGGTCGGACCCCCTGCGGCTGTAACCCAGCTTCCCGATCCATTTTTCACTTGCAGCGTGAACCCGTTGCAGTCGCCGAAAATACCGTTCAATAGCGCGATGTATCGGCCCCCGCTTCTCACTTCTGACACAGTCGTTGTTGCATAGGAGCCATACGCGCGGTTCGTGGTCAGCCCCGAAGTCGGCACATAGGTCCCTTGTCCGTACACCGTCAACGGAACCGCGTTGTCGGCGTGGTTGTAGATCTGCGCCGTGGTGTCGGCAAAGTACTTCACCTGTAGCGTGTCGACATCGATTCGTGCCGAATTCAACTGTCCGGTGGTAATCGACGACGCGGCCAGGTTGCTCACCTTCGCATCGGTCACGGCATTGTCGGCGAGCTGGGTGGTTCCCACACCGCCACCCTTGATGATGAGTTGACCGCTTCCATCGGTGTCGATCGTGACGCCATCAATGTTTAATCGATCAGTGTTGAGTGTGCCAGTTGTAATAGATGCCGCCGATAAAGCACTGACCTTGGCATCCGTGACGGCATCGTCGGCGATCTGTGTGGTGCCAACGCCATCCGACTTGATGATCAACTGGCCACTGCCATCGGTGTCCAACGTCACACCGTCGATGTTTAATCGGGATGTGTTGAGTACTCCGGTAGTGATCGAAGCAGCCGACAAATTGCTCACCTTCGCATCAGTCACCGCATCGTCGGCAATCTGTATCGTCCCGACTCCCGCCGACTTGATAATCAATTGACCGCTGCCATCGGTGTCCAACGTCACACCATCAATGTTGAGTCGGGATGTACTCAGCGTTCCGGTCGTGATCGAGGCGGCTGATAGGGCACTGACCTTCGCATCGGTCACCGCATCATCCGCAATTTGATTGGTTCCGACGCCGTCGCTTTTGATAATTAACTGGCCGCTTCCATCCGTGTCGAGTGTCACGCCATCAATGTTTAATCGATCGGTGTTCAGTGTGCCGCTCGTGATCAAATTCGCCGTGATACTACCGGCCGTAATGGTTCCCATGTCTGCACTGATCGCCGACAAACTCGACACATTGATTTTCCCAGCGGTGATCGCATTCGCTGCGACATTGTCGCTTTGGATGAACTCGAAGTCCCCGATGCCGGCGGTGATATAGTCGGCCGTTAACAACGAGGTGCGCAACTGGCCGATCACTCCAGAATCAGAAAAAACGCTCGACACGTTCATTTCGGACGCCGTGAGGGTTCCGGCAACAAGGTCTCCGGCCAATATGGAACGCGCTTGGATCTGGTCACTTGTTAGAGTTCCAACCGCGATTTCAGTGGCCGTGATCGTGTTCGCTAAAATCTGATCCGCGCTTAAACGGTTCGTACTAACAAGAACCGCCTTGATGTTGACCGCCGTCACGCTCTCGGTGACTATCTTGCTTACCACGGCTGAATCCGCGAACACTTCATTCACATTGATTTTCGATGCTTCGATCGCCGATGCCGCGATCTTGCCAGTCGTGATCGCATTGTCGTCGATCTGTGTCGAGGAGATGGTGTCGAGTGCGGCCAAGTCTCCGGCGTTCAACCCCGACAAAGACACCTGCCCCCCGCCGGCTCCCGTCAAGGTTCCGTCGGAATTGATGCTGATACCGCTGTTTTTCAATCCAGCGGCGGCACTGGCTTCGGCCAAAATTCCGGTGACTTCGCTGGCGAGATTAACCGTGTCTTTTGCGGCGAGGGTCCCGGCTCCGAGGTCAGTCAACGTTACCTGACCAGACCCCGCACCACTCAACGTTCCGTCGCTGTTGATGCTGATATTTGAATTGATCAATGCACTGTTGGCGTTGATCGTCTGTAACTCGCCCGTCACTTGGGTGTTCAAATTAACCTGGTCGTTCAGATCCGCCGCGCTCACACTGTTGGTCCAACTCGAACCCGTGTATCTATAGAGCTTGTCATCGGTGGACAGATAGACGACCTGACCGGTCACGGGTGAACTGACATCGGTCAACGCCGCAACGACTCGCACCGGTTGATTCGTAGTGGAAAAAACACCATCAGGCAATGTGCCAGACAAATCCGGTGCGGCAACTTGAGCGGTCCATGCTCCACTCGTATACCGATACAACTTGCCGTCGGTCGTTAGAAACACAACTGACGGTCCATCATAACCACTCGGAGCCGGTAGTGATGACACCGTGCCGATCGGTTCCACGCCTGACGCAAAACTGGCCGCTGTCACACTGCCTGGACTGGTCTGACTGGCGGTGTACAGTTGCGTCGACCACTCCGAACCGTCCCACACATACAGCGTGTCACTTGATCCGCCGCTCCCCAATAACAATTTGACCTGACCCGTGTGATCACCGGAGGCGGGAAGACTCGACACCGGCTCGATGCCAAACGCGTTTCCGGCTGCGAACTCATCGACCACCGCTTGGGTGAAATCCGACATCCCAATTTTGATCGTTGTCGCCGATACCACCGTTGTGTAGTTCGATGCATTGTCCGAGCGATCTAACGCACGTAACCAAAAATAGCGCAGTGCGTCGTTCGGCAGTCCCGCAATCACCGCGTTGTTGTTACGCGTCTCCATCGCGAGTGTGGCCGTGGCTCGATTGTCCACGGTGTTCATTAGTATCTGGACCCGGTCAAAATCCCCAGCCGAGGGTAGGGTGAAATTCAATTCAATTTGCTGGAACTCGCCGGTCGCCGTGACACTGGTCGGTGGACCTGGAGCGGTCTGGTCACCCTGTAACGTGATCGTGCCTTCCAAATACGACGACACTGTTCCGGTGCGCGTCACCCCACGCACTCGCACAGTGTACTCTTCGAGCGGATCGAGACCCGCAATCGTAGTCGCGACATCTCCCGATGCAAACGCCGACCAGACGGTTGACGCACCAGGCACGCTTTCGGTCACACTGCCGTAGTCGTATTCCGTGGTGGCGGTGGTTGCTACACTCCCGTAGTCGAGCGTAGACGTGTACGCATCCGCTACACCCCCATAGTCGATTTGATTTGTTGAGGTCTTTTTATATTCGACGCCGTAGTAACTGATATAGCTGGCGGTACTTCCAGCCGACGCGGTCCACTGCGCCAGGATCGCCGGCAGCACGGTCCCATCGTTTGAAAGGGTTGTGGTTTCCGTCAACACTAAATTCGTTGGTGCATTCAGCGTGCCAATGTTGTCAACCACGTCGGAAAAATTCGGGTCGTTCGTGCCGGAACTCGCCGTGATCGTCGAGGTGTCGTTGTTGGGATTGCGAACGCTCACGCTGCTTGCATCGGTGCCCGTGTACCGTTGAGCGCGGACCCAATAATAACGCGTGGTTCCCGCCGTCGTGAGTGGGTCTGCCTCCGTCGATGCGTCGTGCAGAAACGACGTCATGCGTCCCTGACCAATTTTCACGGCCGATGCCCAGGCACTATTCGGACTAGCGAACACGCTGATCTCGGTGTATTGCTCCGAGTTCGATGGCGCAATCCAGTTGAGTTCGATACCGTCAATCACGCTGGTCGCCGTCAGGCTGGTCGGGTTTGGGACGCCTGGGAAACTGGGTGTGATGACCCCATCGGATGACACCGTGGAATACCACGACAACGCGGGGTCGCTGTACGCGCTGCTTGAATCCTCGCGTAAGACTAACTGCACACCGTTCACGTCATACGTCCACTGCGTACACACGAACACTTTCGAGGACCACGAAAACTCATCCAACGTCAACGAAACGCGATCGCCTGGACGAACGTTCGTGCCAGTGAAGTTGAGCGGCAGGGTGACTACCGTCTGCATATCGGACTGTTGAATTAATTTGTTAGCGATGCGTTGCGCTTCCACACTCGTGTCAGTGAACGGCAAGTGAATCTCTTTTTCCAACACAAGCGAATTGTCACGAGTGACCGCCGATGCGATCTGCGCGCGCGGCATTTCCGAACGCTTGTAGTTTTCATCCTTCGAAACGTAGGTCGCTTTGATCGTGTTGAATCGATCGTTGCGACTGAATGCGGTGGAGACCTCGGCCGGTCCCGCCAGATCCGATTCGTCCAAGGACAACACCGGTGCCGAGTAGCCGACATCCAAATAGTATTTCCCGCCGGAATAAATCACGGTGCCATTGCACGATGAACACAATGCGTCGAGGCTGGTCTTCGCTGTGTCAGTTCCCCACACGACACCATTCGCCGTGAACCGTTTGCCTGTGGTCGATGCCCCACTTGAATCCGGTTGTGTCACCGACACATCGCAATAATTCGCGGCCGCGTAGATGGACGCCCAATCGATTTTTGATGCGGGCACGGCGAGACCCAGGTTCGACATCAGGAAATCGGCAATGCACAGTGCGGGGTTATCGGTCCACGCCTGATAGGAGCTGTTCGTCGTCGCGGGGTTGGTCAGATAATTCGAATCAAGTCGCGGGTCATAGATATCTTTTTTTCCTTTGACTAACGCACGCACCTGGCTCGGCGCGCCTTGTTCATCCCACGTCTTTTGACTTTCTGCGGTGAGCACACATTTAATCGACAGGTATGCAATCCCTCGACCTCTCGACGTGTCAGGGTATTCGCTCAAACTGGTGAAGTTGGAATCGGCGGTTTGATCCGATGTGCCTAGGTATCGTTTGATGGTGGCGATCGTGTTTCCATCGGCGTCCGGTCCGAACGTTCCGCCCGTGACATCGCCGAAACTGTCGATGTCGGAGGTCTGGATTTTTTCATTGGAAAAATACACATCGGTAATCGACTCGACCTCGTGTGCGGTCAGTGCGATCTGTTCATACAACACCCCGTCTTCCGCATGCACAAAAGTGACCGGACCGGAGACCAGTGCGGTGCCGTACACCGTTTTAACCGCTTCGACCGTGGACCGCGTGGTGATGTCTCTACCACTAGAACTCTCGGCGGTTTTCAATCCTTTGAGTTGTCGCATTGCCGCGACGGATGAATACACACTGAGCGCCGTGGATGCGACCGTGATCGATCCGACAACGGTGGCAGTCGTCCCAGTGAAACCGAGCGCGATGCCGATTTTTGTTAACCACGGTACGACGGCCGCCACGTCAGACGTTCCAACCGCGTTGCGCGTATTTTGCCGCTACGGTGATGAATCCACCGGCCGTGAGTGCCACTGCTTTTCCGTTGTGCCAGATCCCCAACACCTCATCGACGTGCGGTAACCGGAGTAGGACCGGCGACCCTTCATGCAATGCCTCGACGTCCACCGATTCACCTAGCACCGCGTCTACGGTTTCGCCGAGACTGCCATGCCGGTCAATGATCAATTGTGCTTCGCCTTCACTGGAATAGTTGAACGGAGACATGTGATCGACCCCCGTCATTTCACGCACGACGAATCGGGCGAACTGGCAGCAATCCGCATCGCCATAATCAAAGCGACGTTTGTTCCAGGCGTTCAACGCCTTTGCGGTATCGATCGCGGTGTTCACGGTCCGAAATCTCCGGGTTGCGGTCCGTTGGGAAGCACGTTGTCCGGTGGCTCGACGGGTTGTCCTGGTGTGTCATCGGACACCCCATAGCGCCAACGCACCTTCTTCCCTGAGATCAACGGCAACCAGTCGAAGAACGTGTCACCGGTATGACCCATCGTGATTTGTAGTGTCTCGCTCGTGAACCGATAGCCTGGAGAGCGGCCGAGTTGAGCGAGTTCAGATTCACAGACATAGCTGATCGTGTCACCGTCTTCCGATCCCGCCGTAGTGAACATGTTATCTCCGTGTCCGGCCCATATCTGCACGGGGTCCTCCACTAACTGATCATCCTGATCTAGCACCCCCAGATAGACGGTGACCGGCTGCATGAAGTATTTCGCCGTTAATGCCGCCGAACTGATCGTGCTATCGATGCCTGACAACGTGAGCGTGATGCCGTACGCGGATAGGTCGTTGCCTTCCTGCGCTTGGCTTATGGAACCCAAATCACCGACACCGCTCCACGTCTGACTGTCCCACGTATACGATCCAAGTCCGTCCGACAGGTATAACGTGGTGTCAGTGAACTCCAGTTTGACAAAATGAATCGGTCGCGTGAGTGCGCTTGATAGTTGGGTCGCTGTGTTAGTCGGTAGCCCACGGGTCACAATGTAATGTCCTCGATTGCTTCGATCGTAATGTTAGAAAAGACGCCTGGTCGATTGGACCACTGCGCATCTTTAATCAGCATGAACGTTCCCGACACCGGCAACGCTATGTCCACGGCGGCATCATCGGCCGGCGATGTACGAATGCCGGGTTGCACTTTGACCGTCACCAATCCCGATCCATTGCTCGACGTGTTCTCCGTGCACATGAACAACTGACTGCCAATTGATAACCAGTCGCCCGCTTTCAACCAGTTGGTTACGCTGGCTGTAGCACCCGACACGTTGATTGAATTGCCCGTTTGTGATGCCCCGTCGACGACGGGTGTGCCACCACCCGCACCGCCGCGCGTGATCTTGGAGTGATCCGATACGGTGAAACGATGTTCACTACCGTTCAGTTGTACCAAGAACCCTTGCAACACGGAACGATCTTCGCCCGATAAGTTATTGAAAGATAACGTGATTTTCCATCGCGATCCTTTTCGCGCGACGCTTTGCACCGCGCCCGTCAACGGCGACACAATGTCGCGCGTGTTCGTGACCAATTCCCACGCCGAGGTCGACGGCGTCAGTGAAGTCGGGAATGCATAGGTCGTCATACGAATCTACCCCGTCGGATCAGATTTTGAATCGTTGCGATCGTCGCCGCTTGACTGGCCTGGATCGCGCTGGCAATTCGGACTTCAGCGTTCGCGTCGTTCCCCGCATCGATGATGTTATTAATGACCACGCCCGAACTTTCACGACGCGGCAACACTTTTTCCCCAGGGTGCAAGATGAACGGACCGACTCCGCCCTTGCCGTCGAGTCCACCCGATCGAGCAAAGCCCGACACCACACCACCACCGTCCATCGACGTCGCTTTGATTTTCGCCACGGTCGCGAGTCCCGCAGCAATTTCCGCCGCCGCCATAATTGTTCCGAGTGGTGGCGGATACGTTTCTCGTGCTTTCGCCGCCGCGACATACGTCGACATCATAGCGTTGGCAATGGCTAACGCTTTGCTATTGCCGAACAACTGTTGATTGGTAGCTAACACGTTGGCGACCCGTTCGGTGTTCGACATCTGCTGGAACGCTAACGCCTTCGCACGCATTTGATCTTCCATGCGTAGTTGAAAACTCATCCGCTCGACTTCGTTCTTGGTGATCGTTCCGCGCTTGGTATCGAGTTCGTCCAGGCTTTTCATAACCCCATCGATCCAGGTCGTGAACGCTTTGGATGGCATCGGCTTCTCGGTGAGTTCCCGCAAATCTTTCAATGATTGTTCATACGTTTCGATGGAACTGCGCCAGGTGTCGAAGATGAAATTGCCACCGGCGTCCATGCCGAGTTTTTCTTTCAACCAGTTCACCCCGTCGATCAAATGACCCAGCGGTGATAACAATGTAGCGATGGCGGTTATCCCTGCCATTTCGAACGCTTGCCATCCGACATTCACCTGTGCCAGAAAAATGCGAATCGATTGGAAACTGTCTAACAACATACCTATGGGACCGAAAATGCTTTTGATAAATTCGCCAGCGACCGACCGCATGCCGCCCATCTCCTTTGCCATATCGGTCAACGACCTGACCGCGTATTCGACAAACGGTGCGAACTCGACGGCGAATTGATACGACAAGCCTTTGACCAGTCCGCCCATGCGGGTCATGGCATCATTGGCCGCGACCACTTTCGCCACATCGAGATCCGTCAGCGACAGACCCAACGCACGCGCTTCTTCCATCATCTCGTTGATGCCGGCCGATCCCTTCTCCAGAATCTGAACCATAGCGACGCCCTCTGAATCGAAGAGCTTCATGGCAACTCTAACGCGCGCTGCCGATGATCCTAACTGGTTCATTCGATCGCCGATCACACCGAGCTGTTCGCCGATCGGGAGGGCCAAGAGATCCTCGGCCGACAGTGACAGTTCAGTGAGCGCGCCGCGTGCTTCACCGTAACCGGCTGTGGATTCTGATAAGCGACGTGTGAGACGCTGGAGCGCCATTGCCATCGTATTGGTTTGAACGCCGGTCAGATTCGCGACGTGTTCGAGTTCGGAAAGTTGAGTGACGTTGATGCCGATTCGTCGACTGGTCTTGTCCATAACGTCGATCGCTTGCATCGCGTTCTTGGTGAAGATGGTCAACGCTCCGGCACCGCCAATCGCGAACCCTGCCGAGAGTTTCGCCAGCGTACCGGTTAACGCGGTCGCGCGTTTCGCCACGGCCCCAAATGGCCGGCGGGTTCTGTCAACCGCCTTCAGTAGAATCGAAATGCTACGACCGGCCATCTGTTTCCTTTTCTTTCAATCGGAAGTGCGCCGCCCATACGCGCAGTTCCATCACCGATAAGGACAGGATTTCGTCAAGCGTCTTGCCTAGGACCTCGGCGAGAGACAACGCAAATCGAAGGTCACTGTCCTGTTCTAGTTTTTTTCAATGTCCAGGTCCGACAAATCCACGGTGGCCTGAATCATTTCCATCGCAATGCGCTCTAACACATCACCGGCGACATTGGTCCGCAAATCGAAACTGGAATTCTTGTTGAACATCAACGTTCCATTCTCATCACGCGCACGTAAGATCAACGTCATCGCTACGGCTTCATCCGATTTGCCGTTGGCTGACAGATTCCCGATAGCGGTTTTTTCGCGCATCGTCATCACTTCATGGAAATAGATTTTCGCCGGTGCCCCGTTCCCCCATTCGGGCACCTCGATCGATCGCATCGGATTTTCCAACTGGCGTTTGAAATGTGCCTTCGCGTTCTCCAATACGTTATCCATGATTAGATCGTCCCGTGCGTCAACGCGCCGTTACCGGACATGTTGATGGTCATCGTGACCATGCCATCGACGGCCGCGCTGATCGAAGTCGATTCGATGAACGCGTTGCCGGAATAGCCGTAGTCGCCCGACGTCGCGCCCTCGGGAAGTATCTGAAACGAAAGTTCCGCACCCGCTATTGTTAGTAACTGCGGTGCATCCGCTTCATCCCAGAAGCATTCTATGGAACCGCTGAAACTCTTAGATCCTGCGGCTTGTGCTTTATACGTCGAACTCAACAAAGTCTTGTCGATCAACTCGACATTTTCATCAAGCGAGAACGATGTGATCGAACCGATGGATGTGGCGGTGCCACTGTCGGTCGGCTTGACCGTGACCGTTCCTTCCGCTGCCGTGTGTGTGCCCATCTATTTTTCTCCTAAATTGCTGTGCCAGCGTTCGCCATCGTCGTGCGATAACGAACGGTAAAACTTAAACGGACAACGCCGATCGGTTGATCACCGTCGCCCTCGATTTCCATTTCTGTGTTTTCCAATGCGATGGATTTCGCAAACCCACCGACGGTAAATTCACTATCCGCGCCGAGTGCGTTTTCACATTCTTCCGCGATCAGATCGAGCGTGTCATCGACATCGTCCGACCCCATTGCATAGCCTTCTACCTCGACGGTTAGATCACGGTTGAGCGCACGCGGAATCATCGTGTCCAACTCCACCGATTCCGTTTTGGTGTAGACCAACAGACACGGAAGATGGGCGGCTTCCAATCGAAACACCCGCGACTGAAACACGCGACTGCCCGTGGTCGTGAGACCCGTAACAGTCGACGCGACTTGTTCGCGAATGCTTCGACGGACGTGCGTCATTTAGTCGCGCGCTTTGCTTTGGGTTTCGCCTTCGGTACTTCCGCAAAACCCCGATTGATCAGCTTTTCCGCGATCGCATCCGGTAGGTCAGCGTCGTCGCCTTTGGCGTGAACTCCTAACAACGTTTGGCAGTCTTTGGTGATTTTCACTTTCATCGGTTACGTCCTGCACAATGCGGTCGCGATGGTTTCGGTCAAATCGAGTTCAACCCCAACCACCGTATAGGTCGTTGACGAAATCACGAATGTGTCGTTCTGTGCCAGGTTCGGAGCGGAAGCGACCGCGACGGTGATAACGGGTGCCTGAGATTCGACACCCACCGTTCCGCCGGCTTCCACTTCCACAAACTGACGATTCAAGATCACGTTGACGGTGCTGCTCGACCCGCCGTCCGGGGTATACGTTGCCGCTACCCCGAACGTATCGGTATCAAAATACTGCGTTACGTCACTCGCGGTCTCGACTGCCATCAGCTTTTCCGCTTCGCCTTGGCCTTCGCCTTGGCCTTTGGTTTGGCATCGCTTCCAGCCTTCGTTTCTCTCGAAACTTGATCAGCCGGTACAACTTGCCCTGAACCAATGAGCGCAACCGCCTCAGCGTCCGAGACATCAATGACATCTCCCACTGCACGCGGTGCCAGATCGATCACACAGTTTTTCGCAACTCTAACCTTCATTAACTACCACCACTCGCGTGGGTGAACGCTTGACCGTGTCGGCAACCAATATCCATGAATTGCAACACACGGAGTCGAACGGTTCCTGATGCGCTGTTCGTGTACGGGTCGACTAACAACGATGGTCCTGAACCGAAAAAGCCCATGATCAATTGTGACCAGTCCACACTAAAGTAGATCGAACCCGCCGTGATGTTGTTCGAAATGAACACAGGGTGACCGTTGATGCGGTCATCGTCCATCACATAGGTGGCTTGTCCAGACTCCTTGACGGTGGTTTTTGCGAGTCCGACTTGAGTCGCATTGAGAATGTAACCAGGGTTACCGAACAACGCGTTATCGCTCAAACACAGCGACTCCAGGTCGACCGCTTCAGCCCATGTCAGGGTGTTAGCCGTGGTGAGTGTTTTGGTATTCACGCCGGTGACTGAGTTCAGACCCGTTGGTTGTCCGGATGAACCGGAACCCGCTGTGGCACCAAGGTCAATCAACAAACTCGTGCTGGCTAGGATGTCATTGCGAATGATGTTTTCAATACCAATCGCACCCGCGCCGCTGGCTTGGGTCAACATCTGTGCCGTGACTTCCGTATAGAGTCCCGCGCCTTTGGGTGACAACGAGATCGAACCGAGTGTCAATTCCGATTCGCTGGTGTTACCACCTTCACTCGCCACCCACGCCGCGGTGCTAGTACCCGTTTGTTTCGGAATCTTCACGTCCGCGTTCAATCCGTTCAAGATCGTCGCGCCGGCTTGCATGACCGCCGTGCGGTTGCGCAATGCCTCGATAAAGTCTCCGGCTAAGAAGTCTTCTCCAACTCCGCCGCCATCGTCCGTAACAGATACGTCGCGCTTATTCCAGTCTCGAAAGACTTCCGCCGGAATCGTGCTCCCTTCCGATGAATAGACATTTTGTCGCGTAGCCGTTTCAACCGCTTCCAATTCCAAACCGGCGTCGCTTTGATAGCGCGCGTTGGTGGGATTGGCTTGTGCGCGAATCCACCGAGCGAGTGAAAAGCGTCGGGTTTCTTTTTCGGTCATGCCTACATCGCCGGCATGCGGTTGTGTTTTCGCACGCTCCAACAACGACATGGTGAAATCGGCAACGCTTCGCTTTTCGCGAATCGCTTCCAGTGCTTCTTCTTTGGCATCGTATTGCGTGGCTAACGCGTCGATCTCTCGAACGCGCTCGTCTTCCGCTTTGAGAACGTCATCGATTGACCGAGTTGGCGTCGGCTCTTCGACTGGTGTGTTGTCTTCAACCATAATGGTTTCCTTTCTTTTGGTAGGGGTTTCTACTTCGACCACCTCGGTCTGAGGGGTTTCGTCTTCTGGAGATCGGCCGACGCCGACTTGTTCGCTTTGGTCTGCTGGGACGCTGACCAAAGACACTTCCAAAATCTTTGCGCTCACACGCATGTAGGGTTCGTCGCCGCTGGTGTCGCGGAACGCGTCGGTGACCTGGTAACCGACACTGACGTTTGATCGAATCCCATCGACCACATCGTTGAACGCTTCGGTCGCTTCCGCCGATCGTCCAAACCGTGCAACGGCTTTGGTGCTTTTGCTTTCCGAGTCCAGACGGAAGTTTTCAATCACGCCAACAATTCGGGTCGGATCGTGATCGAGCAACATCGGCATGCGTCCGGATTTGGCGAAGTCCATATCGATGGACTCTTCCGTGGTGTGATCGATCACTTCGTTCATTCCATAGCTCGTTCGATACACCGGTTCTTCGCTGGTCACGCCCAAACTCACGGTCCGTGCGTCGACATCGACCGCACCCCGTTCGAGGTTCAGATGTCTAAATTCAGTCGTCATTGTTCGGCTCCTCCGTTGCAATAGGCGTCTGCGCTCCAAACGGTTGGAACGCAAGATTCAAGTTGTACTGTTCCGCTAACTCGGCTTCCGCCGCGTGTGCTTCAAACAATTCTTCGACATCGCGTCCGTATTGGCTTTCCTCGATATCGGACAGGGTGATGAGTCCCGCTTGCAGACTGGTCAAATTCGCGTTGGCTTCTTTCGATGGATCGATCCACGAGAACGATCGGCCGATGAATGTGGCGGCGTCTGCGTATGCTTCGAAATCTTGCATGGACACAAAGCGGTCGACGGCGATGGCTTCACGTAGCCACGCCCGAAAAACGGGTTCGATAAAGTGATCAATGAGAAACCGTTGCAGCATCTTGTAGCTGTCGCGGTCACCCAGTTCCGCAATCCGTGCGGATGAATACGTGGTCGAACTTAAATCGGAAGCCAATGATTGATACGAAACATTCAACCCGCTGGCGATGCCCCGCAGAATGGCCGCTTCGAAATGCGCGAACGCCGTGGTCGGGTGCGCGGTGTCCCACGATCGCAGTTCATAGCCGGGCGGTAACATCTGAATCGTTCCTGGTTCCGCACTGATCTCCGGTGCGAACCCGTCGGCCTCATCACCGACGAAATCATTGACGCCGTCGGTCGCGGCTTGCAGATACGCAGACTTAGCGGAACCCAATCGGGCAGCGACCAATTCCGCTTCCTCGTAGCCGTTCAGCATTTTCAATCGAGGCAGGGCGGTGGCTAACCACGGCATGCCACGATTCTGGTCGGCTCGGTCGGCGCGGAAGATGTGCAAGCAATCCGACGCGGAGACAACCGTGTGCGCACGGCTATTCAAGGGTGAAACGCCGAGACTGGATTGCACGCCACTATTTGCCAGGTGGTACGCGACCGGCCGACCGAACCGGTCGAGTTGGACACCCATGCGTATAACTTCGCCTGATTTCAGTGTCTCGTTCATGTCGATATCGAGAAGGTCGACATCAATAAATTGCAGTGCGAAACCCGATGGAAAGTCGCGATCACGGATGAACTTGATGAGCACTTCACCATCGCGCGCGAGTGATTCCATGCAGAGTCGTTGCGCATCGATCCAGGTGCTGCGCCCATCAGACGTGACGGACTTCGACCACTTGGCAAACGCTGATTCGACCGCGCTGTTGCCGCGTTGATCGAGTCGCCGATCGGCTCCGAGCTTCTTGGATTGCATGCGAATCCCAGCAGGACCGACCACGTTTTGATTCAGCAGAGATAAGTATCGACGCACATAATCGTTGTTGCGCGCTTGTTCCCTGGTGCGATCACGGACCGTTTGCAACGCCGACGCAATGGATTCATCGGCGGTTTGGCTAATAGAATTCCAATCGGCGTAGAGTCGACCACCTTGTGCGGCTTGCCAGTTGCGTCGCTTGACGTCGCGTTTTTTGGAAAAGAAATCAAGCACGCCCATCAGAACCGCACCTGAACCGTCTGTCCGGTTTTCTGTCCTGCTTGAATACGCTGACGACTAATCTCGGCTTGGACTCTGGACGCATAGTATTGTCGGAACTTGATCAGGTCATCCACATGCATGCGAGAGATTGAGCGTCCCGCAATGCTGAAACTGAGTTGATCGAGGGATGCGCGGTTGTTCATCACGGCATCGATGGCATCGAGCGCAGTCTGTGCGTCGGACGGCTTGGGATAGTTCGGCAGCACTTCCGTGCGTCCCTGTCTCAATCGCAACCGCGCGTTGTCAGAACTTCGTGTTATATACGAGTCCCATTGATAGACACCGTCGCTATAGTTGGCGGTAGTCGCTGCCGCCACCGACACCAGATATTCGTTTGGCGAACTGCTTTCCGTCGCCGTGATGTTGATCGTTGCGGTTCCGTCGTTCTTGCGAAAGACATAGGTCAACGCGTAGCTGGCTACTGGATAATCCGAGAGACCACGTTTCCAGTTCCAGGTGTCGCCGGCTTGCAACACTTCCGGTTCATTTTGCGCGTAATTAACGGAATCAAACAGGTTCGACAACGGCACGCCTCGACAGGGGTTTGTGAAATTTGGCACCTATTTTTTGTCACATGCAACCACTTTAGTGTCCACATTTTGTAGACAGCATGAACATCAAAGCGTATAACGGGCGCATGAAAACCAATTTGCAAGATCATTCGCTTAAGTCACACCGTCTGTTGTCTACCGCACGCGGTCAGCGACGGGACACACGAGCCGAACAAAACGCCTACGACGTGGCCATGCATTACGTTAAGACACTATTCGTTCACAGAAAGTGACATCACCAGTTGTTGACCCAACTGCGTTTCTTGAAACGTGGGCGACGCGGTCGCAACTGCTGATCCACCGTCGGCTGAACGACCGGTTCCACCTCAGTCGTGGGTGTTCCTCGATTCGCTAACTTGGTGAAGTTCGGACTCAAGATGTTCACCGCGCAAAGTGCGTAGACAAACGCATCGAGTGATTCGTTCCGCGCGCGTGTCTTTTTGAATGACATGCGCACGGTGTTTCCAACCTTGCGTTCAATCATTTTTTCAGCGGTCAATTGTCGGAAGTATTCGTCATCGAGGATCTGGCTGAAATGAATCATTGCCGGTGGTTCAGTGGATGGCAGTCGTCCATGTATCCACATCTTCGCGGTGTCGGTGCCGACGGAGTACAGCGGCACACGCGACCGCCCGACGATGGACGGCCTCGAGACAATCGGTTGGGCGGGTTGTGAACTTCCTTTCACCGCGAAGATCCGTCGCCCTGCACGGGGTCGAGTCCAGGCGTAGACGTTCTCGGTCCAGTGTCCACCGCTGTCGATGCATGCACATTGCACGTTGAGCTCGCGACCATCCACGGTGCGAATGGTCGATTGCAATTGCTCATCGAGTTCATTCCACACCTCGCCTTGGGCGGCGTTTCCCCAAATGACGCGGTGATCCAACACCCACGCTTCGTAGTCATCGCCCCACGCGATGAACGTGACTTCGCACCGATCGCGTTGCACGTCGATTCCTGCCGTGACCACCAGTGCGGATTGCGGAACGCTTGTGATCGTGTACGGCTCACGTCTTTCGAGAAAGGTTTCGAACTGCAATACGTGTCCCTGATCCGGGTCGAACGATTCTCCGAGACTCGTGTTGATGAACACCTGCAAGAGCTCCGGTTCGTTTTTGGTGCGGAGGAAATCGCGCGACATGTCTTCCCAGGTTCGCCAGGGTGAATAGCATTCGTTCAAGCGGAACGATCGTGTGCGTTCGTTTTCCGGATTGTCGTGCAGCCATTCACCGTCGGACAGCATGCGCGGCTTGTCTTTGTGCTCGATCACACACCCCGATTCGCATTGGTAAACGGCCGTGTGTGGTTGGCCTTTGTCCCATTTCACATTGGCAAACAACAACACTTGTCGCTCACCGCAGTGCGGACACGGGACATAGTATTGACCGGCACTGCCGGCGTGATACCAGTTTTCGATCAAGCACCCTTTCCACGTCGGAGTCGAGACGGCGACGATCTTCGAATTCGAAAACGTGGTGGTCCGCTTCATGGCGAGTTCGACAGAATTTCCTTCCACCGTCGTCTCTGCATAACGGGAGATTTCATCGAGCAACAACACACGGATCGAGCGACCAGCGAGACCGGCGACCGAGTTGCTTCCTGCGATACCGATGAAACCACCAGCGAACTTTTTGAACAGCGCCGTGTTGTCGGAATCCCGACGGCGTGGTGGTTCGACACGACCAGGAATCGAGTCTCTTAACATGGCCGAGAGCTTCGTGCGTGACCAATCGCGTGCGGATTCGAGCGTGGGTTGAATGCACAAAATAGGTGAGGGGTCCTGGTCGACGTAGTAGCCAACCGTGTTCAACAACAGTTCCGTCTTGCCGACTTGCGCACTGGACATCACGACGACTTCGCGGGTGCGTCGATCGCTGATTGCTTCCATCGGTTCGGCCATGAACGGCGCGCGACTCGTGCGCCACTGTCCCGACTCGGCACTGGTTTCCGAACTGAGCCGTCGCGTGGTGTCCGCCCATTCGACCAGCGAGAGATTCGGCGGCGGCCGGAACGCTTTACTCGTTAACTGCCAAAGCGATTCGAGTGGATTTTGGGAGGGGTTCACCGCTAAGCTCTTCGAGCGCATCGTTCAATGTCTCCAGCAATAGTTCATAGACCTCGTGTTCATCGCGTGCCGCGTGCAGTTGCGGCGAGATCGCCGAGGGCATAGCGATCAAACGCGCCCGTGTATTCGACACCATCTCCGTCCAGACCTTCAAAACGTCCTCGACTTCGACCGTAATTCCTTTGATCACGTCCACTTCGGACTCGGCTTTGTCGGCTTGCGCCTTCGTCAGACGGGTCCTTTCTTCGTTGTAGTCACCGCCCTTGCCACGGTTCTTGATGTTGTTGCGCAGGTAGGTGATGTACTCCAGCCGAACCCGATCCAAATTTAGCGACGCGCCACGACGCGACGTGATATGTCCGTCCGACAACAACCGAGACAGTTGTGCCGTGCTCATGTCCAAGTATTCTGCTGCTTCCTTCCTCGTTGCCATATCAATTGCAATTTATATAAGTTTTAGTTATTAAAAATTAATCGAGGCCCGAATAACTCGCAACGGGTTTGGTCGGGAAGGACCCGCAACCCCTTGTTTTTCATACAATTATCTTCTTTTGAATCAGCTTTTCTGTCAGCAATCGAGGGAAAATACGGTTCATGTAGCGTTCATTGCTTCGGTAGAAATCCAGACGCTTGCGATACCGTGGCGCACTCGACGTGAACCCCATGACCACACTCGAAGACTTGCCCCGTGAACTCGATCGCTTTCCGGCCTTGCCACGCTGAAGGATCGCCACGGTCTTGCCGCCTTTGCCCACCGTAAAATATTGTGAGCTACCCGTGCGCGCACGTTTGCGACTGCGTTCTGTACGATTCGCCATGTACCCACCGACGATCTCCGCCGCTCCGAGCTGTGACAACAGTGCCTCGGTCTTGCCACCGCCAAAGTTACCCGACGCATCCTGTGCGTCCTTCGAGATGATGGCGTATTGACCCGGTGCGATGATCCCTTTGGCGATCAGTGCTTTCTCGAATCGCTTCGGCCTTCTTGCTCCCCCATCCACCTCTGCTTCGAGCCACATGTTCGGCGAGTTCTGTGAACTCGACTGCTCTTCGGGTTTGACTCCACGGATATGGACATCAACCCACAGATCACGATCATTGACACGCTGTGCGGATTTGGACCGCCAGCCCACCACATAGAGCGGTGAGCGCACGGTGGCACGCACCGGTGAGTCGAACGCGGCACGGATGTCATCGATGGACTTCTTGCGTGTCAGAAACCCCGTCCGAGCCAATGCCGACTTGATCGCTGACGGCAGACGCTTGTTCTGCGTCTTGTTCAGAAACGTTTTCAACTGCCGTATATCAGCGGCAACCGAGACTTCGAGCGTCACTTGTCTTTCGCTTTCAGCACGTTCAGTGCCAAGAAATCCACGAGCTTGTAGGCTTTCGCCACATATAGATTATCCTTCGGCGTGGGTGTGACTGCTGCAATACCACTCGCCAGCGCAATCGCTGCGGTTACTATGTTGAATATCGATATCAGGTCCATCGTGTTCTCCTTATTCGCTTTGCCATTTTTCAATCAAATCATCGACTCGGTTCGGCGTTTGCTTGTACCAATTCGAATCCTTCATCTGTTCAATCACTTCCACAGGATCATCGTCTTCGATCCCTTGACGCATGTTGCGAAACTGATGAATCCGGTTGCCCATTTGAAACGCCATTTCCGCCAATACTTCCCGTTGTGCATCCGTGAGCGTCGCCCACTTCTCCCCCGCATAGGTTTTGGCACGCTCGACACATTCATCGAGATCGTCGTGCAACCACTTCTCGTGATCATCGGGATTGCAAAACAATCGACGATATTCCGCATCGATCAGTCGGCCATAACCCACCGTGAACAGATTGCGTGTATCAAGGTACGGCTCACTTCTATAGCCTTCGTGAGCCTTAATGCTCTCCAGTAATCGATTCTTGTCCATCCTTATCCTCCGTTTTTTCATCACACAGTTCTGCGCCGATGGCCGCGTATCCAGCCACGTCGACCCATGAATCCATGTGATTGGGGTTGTGAGCCAATCGGCTTAATTTGGTAGCAATCATCAGGATCACCGCCCGTCTCGGTGTGAATTCCATGTCGGGGCACACCGCGCTCCAGGTCTCAGCCATCCGATTGATGCTGGACACCGGATCGCCATAGTCCTTTTGTCGATCACCGCTGATCACTTGATTGACCAGGCGCAAAAATTCAAACGCGTCCATAGGTGTCTCGATACCGGTTACAAAAGTCATCCAAGGTCATCACGCTCGGTGACCCTTTGCGAAAGTCATATGGCGTGACCACGCGCCACGGCTTTCGATCGAACCGATAGGCCAACAGCGGCACCCGTCCGTTGACCGCTTGAGCGCACGCCTGGTTCCACCACGTTTGCGAAAACCAATCACTCGTTGCGCTCCCTTTCACCCGTTTGATCTCCACCGCAAACGGATACAGACCCACGATGTCCATTCCGCCCTTCACGCGTTGTTCGAACACGTTCCGACTTAACAATAAATGCGGCATGCGTTGTTGCATCGCGGCGATGAACTCGCGTTCGCCACTGGCTCCCTTTCGCTGCTGGCTTTTTCCCACGGCAATGTGTTCTCCAGATTTGGTTCAACAAGGTCAGGCGTCTTTCCGCTGTCCGTCTAATTTCGTCCACACTCGGATCACGCCCTGCCAAATTCGTTTCACCCCATGCGCGTTCGGGTTCTTTAATTTCCCGCTTCGTCCGCCGGATACTCTTTTGGATCGTGGTGCAATTAGCGCACCATTGGCGAATGGCTTTAGAGCCGTATGTGGGTGGTGGTGACTTTAGACACCACCCCACTAGGCCATTTGGATTTACGTGCCTTTTAGTATTCTTTAGGGGCACGTAAATTCGGCACGTAAATATTGATCAAGAAATTCGTCCTTGATTCTACATTCCGTACCCCTCCCATATCCTTGTTTTTCCACATGTTTATGGTCATAGATTTGTTGGTTGAATTTCTTTTTTCGGTCCACACTCCATTCGGAATACGTGCCGGGCAAAAAACCATAGTTTTGTGCAAAAAAGTCGAGCAATTTGACCCAACCAGCACCCGCCATTTGAGTCAAAATCTGATGCACGTCATCGTCGATTCCGTCCACCACGAACTCTTCAAAACGCAAAGTGTCGTCGTCCAGACGAATCGCTTTGGACTCCATCGCGGAGCCATTTCGCAGATCGAAATGCAATTTCACACAGTCGCTTTGTCGCTGCATGACCATCCCTGAATCAAACCAACCGTGGATGAATCCTGCGCCTCGAACGGCTTCAAACGGTTCCTTCGCTCCGCCTTTTCGCGTGTGATGAACCACAAGTGTGGAGATCTCTTTGCCTTCGATCACACCACCAGGATCGGATAATGGATTGAGCAGCTGAGTGAATGCGTCGCGCACTTCGCTGTTAACACTTTCATTGATTCCGTTGATAAACTGTGAGAGCGGATCGAAACACACAAAACTGGGTTTGAATTGATCGATCAGTTCACGGATTTCATGGACTTGACTGCGCAAATCGATGTCGCCACGACCCGTGACGTGAAACTTCTGACGGATTAAATTCTGTTGCCCTGGGCTGAAACTCTCCAGCACCTTTTCGTAGCGCTTCCACAGATACCCCGCACGGATCTCCGCATTGAAATAGAGCACGTCGTGCGGTTTGTTGAAACGCATGCCTAGCCACTCACCCCCACACGCGGCCGTCATCAAGAGTTCCGTGGCGAGATGGCTTTTCCCTGATTTCGGTGGTCCAGCAATCAATGCACGCGTTCCCGCCGATAAAAAACCATCGCCGAGAATGTCACGGGGTCGGGGTAGTGTGGACAATTCCGGTAACGAATAGACGCGGATTTTTCGACCGTGTCGTGGAAAGTCCGCATGAATCACGGTTTCATTCTTCACTTCATCGTAGGCATCGATGGGTGGCAGGTCGTCACTCATTGCGAATAATGTCCGACACGGCTTGATCCAAGACTTTGCGCAAGGTAACCGTCGGCGGTCCTAACAGACTCGCCGCTTCGAGTTCATCGATATCGAGGATAGTCGCCAGGTCCTTGGTTGCCGATTCGAATTTGTCCGATAAGACAAACATAGCGACCGTGTCTGCCATGTCCTCCAACACGATCCGGATGAAATCGTTGACGATGGCCTGGTGCGCGTTGAGATCAACCACTTTTGACATATTTTTTCCGGTCCGGAATGATTTCGTCGACGGAAAGTCCGATCAGTTCGGACAATGCCAATGCTCGTTCATAGGGAATGCCTCGATCGGGTTGTCTCCAAAAATAGACGGCGGCCCTGGACTTCAGTTGGAAATGTTCCGCGAGTTCGACGACCGAAGTGCGCTCCATGATCCGTTTCCAGACGTCGTCATTGATCGGGTAACCCATCGGAGGTGTCTACATATTGTGGAAATATAAAACATAACCCACTGGTGAATCGGTGGCTATGACTTGCGAACCATCTCCATTTTTTGTAATCATTCAGAACAGACCTGAAACAACAAGACATTCATCATGGAAACATTTGCCGATCGACTGACGCATTTGAAGAACCTGTTCAAATACTCGGATCAAAAAATAGCCGACATGGTCACGACCAATCTGCGAAACGCAGGACACGAACAAGAAATCAAACGCGGAGCGGTGCATCGATGGCATCACAACCAAACCAAACCGGCTACGGTGGAAGTTCAAACCGCGTTGGCCGAGGCGTTCGGCCAGTCGGTTGCGTGGTTGATGCACGGGGTTGATAAAGCCACCCCTCAAGAGGGCGAATTGGCCAAGTTGATCGGTACGCTCTCCACCGATCATCAACGCATGATTCGTGAAATGATCGAAGCGTTACGCCAAACATCAAACACAAAATCTGGCGATCAATAGTTCATACATACCATTGACAAATATACCGCTAACGTTGAGATTCCAGAGATGAATAAACGGCTC
>CAYFGZ010000055.1:0-21261 GCA_964342575.1 uncultured Nisaea sp.
AACTATCTCGTCGAACATATCGACTTAAAAGTCAGAAGTTTCTGGAACTAAAAACTATTAAAATGCCGACCGAAATAGAGATTCGAAAAACCCGAGAAATTTTAGAAGAAATCCGCCGGCGAAGGAGTCAATTTAAACGACCAGATATTGAGCTTAAATATTTAGAAAGACTGCTCGGGAAATTTTGAGTTTTTACACTAAACGCTACTCTGTTAGGTGTCTCTCGTGGCAGTTTTACGGCTCAATAACCAGAGTCTGCACCGCGGTCTTGATCCGAAAATGTAATCAATATTTTAACAGTATTTTCGTCAGGAAAAGGCTTCTGGAACTCAAATTTTATAACTTCTTCAGGCAGTAAGGTCGCAGCTTCTGGCGTAAAGTATTCCGTTTGTAACTCTCTACCCGTGGCATCTACTTCCGTGCCCTGGATAATAGGCACCAATTGAATCTTTGTTGTAGGATTGCGGATTTCGCCTTGTACTAGTAAAATTTCCATAAACTGGTCATTGTTTCTCCAAGCACCAACATTTTGCAGAACTAGGTCTTCCCCTTTAACTGGAACATGGAGGCCGAGAGAATCAAAAACTAGTGCTGTAGATGGCGCACGGCTAACTATCTCGGCCCGCCAAAATAGAAAAGCACTTGAACTCAATACTATAAAGAATAGTGTGGATAGTGGAACCCAGGGAATTTTTGACCAGATGGGGTTCTTTCTATATTTGAGTATTTCCCCGGGTGGGATCGGTGGAGTATCAAATTCTTCATCGCTACCCACTGAAAACCTATCTGGTAAAGATAACTCGTCCGATCTCAGTTCGCCTTCGCTAGTGCCACCTGGTTCGTCCTCGAATACCGGTAGTTGATGCCATTCGTGCTTACATTGGCCGCACCTTAACTTGCGACCATCGCTTTTAATCGCTCCATCCGGGACGTCAAATTGAGCAGAACAATCAGGGCAGATTATGCGCATTCTGTGAGTTAAACCTTTTCTCCAAGTATAAAACTGTTAAACGTTGTTTATTTTGGAACCTATCACGAGTTGTCTGATATTTTAGAACAGTAAAAAAAGCTACAGCTACTTATTTTTAAACTCGATAATACACACTTTTCCGACTACCTTAGCTGTTTATCAAGTGATTGTGTAAGCAAAAAGATTAAGAAAATACTGAGAAATATAGTTATCATGCTTCGATTTGAGAATGTAGAGGTCTGTTATAGCGGGAAAAAACCTATCCTAAGAGAGTTATACTTTCATTTGGAACCACATAGTTTCCACTTTTTGACTGGGAAAAGTGGAGCAGGAAAATCGTCCCTTTTGAAGACGATATACCTGGATCTGGCCCCTTCCCGAGGACGAATTACACTGTTTGGCCGTGATGTTTCTTCTTTAAAAGCAAAGGAAATACCAAATATACGTAGAAGAATGGGTATTGTCTTTCAAGATTTCCGTCTGATTGAAAACTTAACCGTTTCCGATAATGTGGCTCTCCCGTTACGAATTTTTGGAACTAAAGAATCAGTTGTTCGGCGTCACGTTCCAGAATTATTAGAATGGGTAGGGCTGGGTAATTGCCTAAAGGATTTTCCTAGGGCGTTGTCTGGGGGACAGAAGCAGAGAGTAGCAATAGCTAGAGCAGTTATAGCAAGGCCAGCACTTCTTATTGCAGATGAGCCGACTGGAAATGTAGACGACGTGATTGCAGAGCGATTAATGTATCTTTTTGAAGAATTATACCGAGCCGGGACAAATGTACTGATAGCAACCCACAATGAAACGCTTGTGCAAAAATTTAATTATCCAGTTCTTCGTATAGAAAATGGGAGATTAACCGTTTAACGTTAGGAGTGAGTTGCGGATCATTGGTAGCCACTAAATTTGCTGCCGATAATGTTGAAAACACCATATTTTAAATTTTAAAAAGAATACTAATGAAAAGAAAAATGGGATCGGGGATTTTTTTAGGCTGGATCATTGCGTCAATGATCTATTTAGCACTATTTTCCGCTTCTGGAGTAATGCTGTCGCACACTTTCTTCAAAAACTGGCGGGGTAGCAATAGCGACGTCGTCACTTTGCAGATTCCAAAAGCTGACCATAGGGTTGAGGTGGGAGCCGCTGGAACTCGATTAGATACGATTTTGAGGGTTTTAAATTCGGTCCCTGAGATCAAGAAAATAAAAGTTCTAGAACGGCAAGAAATTCATAGACTATTGAAGCCTTGGGTGGAATCGAAAGTCCTAAGCGAAATTCCATTTCCGGCAGTTATCGAAATGAGTTTGTCGAACGTCGGCTTGTTAACAGAATTGAAGACGGTTCTTGCGAAAATAGCGCCAGGTATTCTCATTGAAGATCATAGCAAGTGGTTAGCTAATAGCTTGAACGCTATAGAGGGAATAGAGCAACTATTAATGATAATCTTCGGAATAGTGATGACGGTGACTATAGTTTCGGTCGCATTTACAGTATTTTCTGAGCTTTCGGCTAATAAGGAGGTGGTTGAAGTAATGCGTTTGATAGGTGCTAAAAACAGTTTTATAGCAAAGAAGTTTCAAATACAGCTTTTTGTTATTTCGTTACCAGCGAGTATAATAGGAAGTATTTTAGCAGGCCTCAGCATGATCCTGTTGAAGGAATGGGTTTTATTACTTTTTTTTCAAGGAGATAGCTCGCAGTTGTTAGCCGGGTTTGACATTCTCCATTGGTTGATATTAGCCAGTATACCGATAATATATATTTTAATTTGCGTAATTATTGCGGGAATTTCAGCACGTGTTCTGCTTATAAACTCCAGTTAACCAAAAGTTGAAATTTAAATGAAAAATCCCTCAACGAAATTTACTTTTATTAGACGAGTATTGTTTTCTCTTACGATACTATTTGCTGGGGTGTGGTTGGTTGGTTTAGTGCAGTTTGTCTCATCAATTTCCAAAAGCCCTAATGTTACTGAAGAAAGTGCTGAGGCCATTGTAGTGTTGACGGGTGGGAATCGACGGTTGACCGCGGGGATCGATTTATTTTTACAAGGGCGCGCCACTTCATTTTTCGTTTCAGGTGTGAATGAAAAAGTTAGAATTTCAGATATTCGGAGATTATTCAAAGAGAGGAGTAACGCAGAATCTTCAATGCTCGTCGAATGTTGCGTTACTCTAGGCTACGCAGCTGAAAACACTCAAGGAAACGCAATAGAGAGCTCAAAATGGGTAAAAAATAGAGGTTATAAATCACTATTTTTGGTTACTAGCAATTATCATATGAAACGCAGTTTACTAGAATTTAAACTACAGCTTCCCCGCGTTAAAATTATAGAATACCCAGTAATAGCAAACAATCTAATGCTAGACGATTGGTGGTTTAGACCAGGGTCACTAAAGTTGCTTCTTTCCGAATACCATAAAGTCGCTTTGGTTGGCTTGCGTTCCTTAATATGATTAAAAAAAATGATCTAACTCGTTCAAATATACGAAAAACTCGCTTTCTGATTGCGTTTATTCCTATAGAAAGCACTAATATAATAAGCAAGAAATCTAAGATGGGTTTGGTAGATGGAACTTTTATCTGAAATTTCAAAAAAAATTTGGAATGATAAATATAGACTTAAAACTTTGGATGGAAACCCAATAGATAATACTATAGAGGATACGTGGTGTCGGGTTGCTAGATATTTAGCCGAAACGGAAAAGAACCCAGCCTATTGGGAAACTCAGTTTTATCAGGCCCTAGAGGGATTTAAATTTCTTCCCGCGGGTAGAATAATTTCTGGCGCAGGAACAGGAAGGGCGGTCACATTATTCAACTGTTTTGTAATGGGAGATATTCCAGACGACATAGCTGGAATATTTTTGGCGCTTAAGGAAGCAGCACTTACAATGCAACAGGGTGGTGGAATAGGCTATAATTTTTCCACTCTGCGACCAAAAGGTGCTCCCGTTATTGGAGTTGGGGCAGATGCGTCGGGTCCACTTTCTTTTATGGATGTATGGGATTCAATGTGCCGCACGATCAAGAGTGCGGGCTCTCGTCGAGGTGCAATGATGGCAACTTTACGCTGTGATCATCCCGATATAGAGCAATTCATTGAAGCTAAGCGTGATCCCACTCGGCTGCGAATGTTCAATCTTTCAATACTGATAACAGATGCATTTATGAAGGCAGTGGTAGACGACTTGGATTGGAACTTAGTTTTTGCAGGCAAGATTTACGAGACTGTTTCTGCAAAAGATCTTTGGAATAAGATCATGGATTCTACCTATGAGGTAGCAGAACCTGGTGTAATTTTCATAGATCGTATCAATAAATCGAATAATTTGGCCTATTGTGAGAGTATCTCGGCAACTAATCCCTGCGGCGAGCAACCACTACCACCGTATGGTGCCTGTCTGCTAGGGTCGATTAACCTAGCAAAATTAGTGGAAAAGCCATTTCAACCCGATGCTATGATTGATTTAAGCACTCTAACTAATTTGACTAGAGTAGCAGTTCGTATGCTTGATAATGTGATAGATGTTTCTCGATTCCCTTTGAAGGAACAAAAAGATGAAGCGGAGAAGAAACGTAGACTGGGCCTAGGCGTAACGGGTTTGGCAGATGCTTTAATCATGTGCGGAGCCCGTTATGGCTCCCAAAAGGCCATCAGGTTAACGGAAAAATGGATGGAAAGTATCCGGGATACAGCTTATCGCTCGTCTATTCTTCTGGCTAAAGAAAAAGGGACATTTCCTCTATATGATTGGGAAGCTTTTTCTAAAGGAGATAACATTATTAAGTTGCCGAAGGATATAAAGACGGATCTCGAGAAATTTGGTATTAGAAATGCTCTGCTAACATCAATAGCTCCAACAGGTACAATTTCTTTACTTGCCGACAATATTTCGTCAGGTATCGAGCCAGTTTTTGCTTTTAGATATAACAGAAAAGTATTGCAGCAAGATGGATCGCAAAAGGTTGAGGAAGTCAGCGATTATGCTTATCGCGTATTTTGTAAGTTAAATGGCGAAGAACAGGACTTGCCAAAAGCATTTGTAGATGCGCAGACGCTGCAGCCGGAAGACCATTTGGTAATGCAAGCCACTATGCAAAAATATATAGATAGCTCGATTTCCAAAACCATTAATTGCCCAGAAGACATTTCTTTTGAGATGTTTAAAGATGTCTATCAATCTGCGTATGATCAAGGTTGCAAAGGCTGCACCACATACCGTCCAAATAGAATCACTGGAGCTGTATTGTTGATCGATAGTGAAAATAATATTGAAACTGATCACCCGTCTGATGAGCAGCAGGCTCAGGTCAGTAAGGTAGTACAGTTGGCCGAACCATTAGATCGACCAGAGGAGTTAGAAGGTAAAACCTACAAAATAAAATGGCCAGAGAGCGACCATGCTATATACATCACAATGAATGATATTGTTCAGGACGGCAAACGTCGACCTTTTGAAATTTTTATTAATTCAAAAAATATGGAACATTTTGCTTGGACGGTGGCTTTAACAAGAATGATTAGCGCTGTTTTTCGGAGAGGGGGTGACGTTTCGTTCGTTGTTGAAGAACTAAAAGCAGTATTTGACCCCAGAGGGGGCGCTTGGATGGAACGCCGATATATTCCGTCTCTCCTTGCTGCCATCGGCGAAGTTATTGAAAAACATATGATGGACATCGGATTTATAGAAAATCATGGCGCTCCAGAAACAACCATGAGTGTGGGGAAAAACATTTTAACTTTTAATCCCGAAGGCATGCGACAATGTTCAAAGTGCGGGGCTGCGGGATTGCTTCGTCAAGAAGGCTGTGATTTATGTACATCATGTGGGTATTCTAAATGTGGAGGATGAGTAAAGAATAGGCTTGAGTCAAGATCTGCTGAGTATATGGGATAGTAAAACAGTGGTCTAATTTGTATCAGGCACCGATGCCAATCCTATTAGTTTTTTTTGTTGGGCAGCTAATTTTTTGGGATCAAAATCATGAATTAATTCCTGAAAAATTTTGTACCAGTTGACTTCCGCCCTAAGGTGCAAAAACACTGAACCGAGGCCGATGGCGGCCCGGTCCATTAACACAAACTCCCGAGGTGGCTTCACACCATTCAAGCGACGGAGTTCTCGATGGACTTTTTGTACAACTGTCCTACCATAAGCACCACTATTTGTGTCCTCAATGTTTCTAATTTTATCTTCCATAAGGGGTGCGTAAACAAACCTTGCCCATTGGTTAAGAATGTCGATGGTTTCCATATCAAGGTTTTCAAAGCCCCATATTCGATATGCTTCAACGGCAAGTTCTTCATTATTTTCTCGAAGGCCATGATAAAGGTCAATTACACCTTGTACAAAGCTCTCTGGAAATATGCGAATACAACCGAAGTCCATGAGGTTAATATCACCATTTGGCGCAATGGAGTAGTTTCCCAGATGTGGATCTCCATGGATTACACCGTACAAATAAAATGGTATATACCACGCGCGAAACATATTTACGGCTATTCTATTTCGCATTTCCAATTTTTCGTTATCAGCTATAAATTCCAAAAGTGGTGACCCGTTTAACCACGTCATTGTTAACAGTCTATCAGTAGATAACTCCTCTACAAAATCTGGCACATGAACAGAATTTTCATCCGCTAACATCATTTTGTACAAAACCATATTGCGGCCCTCTCTTCGGTAATCTAATTCTTCGCGGATCCGTGCGGACAATTCCTTATATATTTCGGATGCCTTTATTGCCTTATCATACTTCTCGTAAAGGGTCATGGCGACACGCAGCTGTTTTAAGTCAGCTTCAACCGCTGAACTCATATCAGGATATTGCAATTTACAGGCGAGTTCCCTCCCATCTAGACCTTTTGCCGTGTGGACTTGTCCAAGGGAAGCCGCGGCAACGGCGTCTTCATCGAACGTATTGAAATGTTTTTTCCAATTAATTCCTAATTCATTAGACATCCGGCGCCTAACAAAAAGTCGCCCCATGCTTGGCGCATTTGATTGCAGTTGTTGCAGTTCTTTCACATAGTCTTCTGGAAGTGCATCAGGAATGGTTGCCAAAATTTGGGCGACTTTCATAACAGGACCCTTTAGGCTACCTAGGGCAGATTTCAGTTCTGCGGGCATCTTTTGTTTCCCAAGATCTAGGCCCAAGTAACGTTGGCCGGCTGCACGTGCTGCTAGTCCGCCGACAGCTCCTGTTACCCGCGCGTATCGGCGTAATCTCCCTGACAAAGAGTTTGTGTCATGTTCTGTCATACGGAACAAAATAAAACATTTTTATCGAATGCAAAGACTTAATGATAAATTATACTAGTTGTTTTGCCATGGTGAGTTGGCCAAATCATAATCTCGGATCACATTAGCCACTCGTATACGGTATGCAGCGAACAGTTTATCTCTACCTTTTTTTTGGGCGAGCTGATGAGAGTTTTTATTTCGCCACACTGATATGGCGGTTTCATCGCGCCATACGGAAAGTGATAAAAGCTTATTCGGATTGGTTAGGCTTTGGAAACGCTCTACCGATATAAAACCATCTATTGATTCAAGCTCGGCCCTAAGTTGCGTTGCTATTTCCAGATAACTGTCCTTCTCCTTATGGTGAGGCTCAACCTCAAATATTACAACATGCACAACAACCTCCATTTTCCGAAAAATGTTTTTATTATATATCGGGGTTTTGACATTTTAGTATATAGAACCCAGACACAACTATTATGAGTGCCCCTAAAACGGTTGCGAATTGCGGTGTTTCGTTGAAAAATAGCCATCCAAATAATATTGCCCAAACTATGCCAAGATATGAGAACGGTTGGAGTAGGCTGGCTGGGGCGATGCTAAGTGCTTTTATTAATGTAGCGTGGCCGGCGGCTCCAAAAATAGCCAATAAAACCAGTTCTCCTAGCCAACTTACATCCACTGGATCCCAAAAGAAAGGAAGTAGAAAACAAAGAATACCAAAACCAATAGTGCTCGTAAAAAGAGTGGTCTTTTCCGATCCTTCGTATTTGCTAACAAATCGAGTTAAGATCTGATAGAGGCACCACAAGGCCGTTCCACAAATTGGAGTTATCATCAGGGGATTAAAGGAAGAGAAACCTGGTTTAACTATAATCATTACTCCCAGAAAACCGAAAACGGCGGCACACCATTGTCTATTTATTATCGATTCGCGAAGTATCAGAGCTGATACCCCCATTGTCATGATAGGGCCAATAGCAGAGATAGCGGAAATTTCGGCAAGCGGGAGGTATCTGAATGCGAAAACATAAACACCAATTTCCGATAATAATAAGATTGCTCGAAGAACCTGAAGGATGGGAACGATGGAGCAAAATGCTCGGGGTCCCTCTTTCTTTAATCCCGAAATCAGGCCATAGCTGCAAAAGAAGAGGTATCGAAACCAGAGTATCGTTACGACGGGATAAACCAGAGATATATGCTTCGTCATTGAATTTAGGCATGCAAACAAAAAGGTTGCCAGAACTGCAAGGCCGATGCCCAGCAGAGGGCGATCGCGTTTCATGTTGGTATGTGTCATTAATGTTAGGCCTTGGGTAGATGGGGAATCATTTAATTTGGAAGATCCGACTATTGTACATCGGTGATGCCTATGGATTAATTCTCTTTATCCAATTCCCCAATGAAGTTTTCTATTACGGATAGACCTTTAGCCCAAAATGCGGGGTTGCTTGCATCTAAATTAAAGGGAGCCAAAAGTTCTTTATGTCTCAATGTTCCCCCTGCCTTCAGCATATTAATATATTTTATGGAGAAATCGCTTTCTGATTCTTTATAGGCTGCGTAAAGGGAGTTAACCAGACAATCTCCAAAAGCATATGCGTATACATAAAAAGGAGAATGTATAAAATGAGGAATGTATGCCCAGAAAACATTGTACTCTCTATGTAATTTCACTGCGGGTCCGAGGCTTTTTTTCTGCACATTCAACCAGATGTCTCCTATTGCTTCGGCGGAAAGTTCTCCGGCTTGTCTTTTATTGTGAATGGACGTTTCGAATTCGTGAAATGCTATTTGCCGAACGACGGTATTGAGCATATCCTCCACCTTGGACGCTAACATAAGTCGGCGGCTACCGGGGTCTTTATTTTTTTTCAATAACGATTGAAATGTTAACATCTCTCCAAAAACCGACGCAGTCTCCGCCAATGTCAAAGGGGTATCCGCCATCAGATTTCCTTGGCAGCCGGCTAGGACTTGATGTATGCCATGCCCAAGCTCATGAGCCAATGTCATAACATCTCTAATTTTTCCTTGATAATTGAGTAAAATATACGGATGAACACTAGGAACGGTTGGGTGCGAGAATGCACCAGAGGCTTTTCCGGCACAAGGAGCTGCATCTATCCAATTCTTTTTAAAAAATTGCTCCCCGATATTGGCGAGAGTTGGCGAAAACTCGTCGTAAGCTCCCAGTACTATGTCTTTTGCCTCAGACCAACCTATAACCATATCATCATCGTTCGGCAGGGGGGCATTTCGATCCCAATAATTAAGTTTTTTTACTCCCATCCACGTGGCTTTTAGAGAATAATAACGGTGTGCTAGGTTTTGGTAATTTGATGTTACGCATTCCACTAAAGCATCTACCACTTCATCTTCGACGTGATTGATGCGATTACGAGCCGAGATGGGTTTGGTATAATTTCGCCAGTTATCTTCGATAGATTTATCTTTGCTTAGCGTATTGGTGATCAACGAAAACAGTTTGATGTTATCGTTAAAAACTGACGCTATTTCCTTTGCTGCTTTCTCGCGGGTCTTCCCATTTTGATCCGAAAGTTTATCTAAGGCTTCAGTAATATTTAGATCAGATCCTCCGATAGAAAAACGCAACCCAGCGACGGTTTCATCGAATAAACGGACCCAGGCAGCCCTCCCACTAATGTTTTTTTCAAGCAGAAGTTGTTCTAACTCATCGGTAAGTTGATGCGCCTGAAAAACGCGCAAATCGCGGAGCCAGGGTTGATAATGTCGTAATTCGGGTGATGCAAGTTTTTCTTGTAAGTCGTTTTCTTCAATCATGTTAATTTCAAGAGCGAAAAATAGAATATTGCTATTTATTTCAGTTACCGCTTCTTGCATCGATTGATAAAATTGTCCTGTTTCTGTATTGAGCATATCGCAAGAATATGTCAGTTGGGAATATGACATTATTCGGTTGGCGGTTTCATCTATTTTTTCGTAGATAATTATAGCATGGGCAAGCTCAACACCGGATAGCTCAGTAACTTTGCTTTTGTATTTATTTTTAAAGGAGCTGGCTCTCGCGGATACGTCTTTTAGTTCCTGAGCTAGTTCGATGGAAGTGGTTCCTGGGTATAAATCCGATAAATCCCAATTTGGAAGGTCATTAAGACTTTTATCAGGTAATTTTGCATGTGCTATTTTCTTTGACATAAATTATCTATCTTTTCGTGTTGAGTAACAATTAAGGCTAATGGTATTGGTTAGTTTGGCATAGTGTTAAGACCAGAGGAGACGAACGTCAGGAGTATGAAATGAATTACAAGGAGCTAGGCAATCTAGCAACAATGTTTTTTGATAAGGCGGATTTTTTGGGTAGTAAACCGTTCCTGTGGGCCAAAGTCGATGAAAATTATGTTTCAATGACTTACTCAGAAGTGGCCGAACAGGTTGAGCAATTGGCAAGCGCTTTGTGTTCAATGGGTATTGAGAAGGGTGACAGGGTTCTTATCGTGTCTGAAAACCGGCCCGAATGGGTGATAGCCGATTTGGCAACAACCTCTATCGGGGCAATCACTGTACCAGCCTATACTACGAATACTGCCGACGATCACCTCTATATCCTTGATCATTCTGAGGCTAAGGTTGCCATAGTGTCATCCGAAAGACTGGTTCAGAGAATAAAGGGAGCGCTTCACGGTTGCGCGTCGTGCCGCGTAGTTATTACTATTGACCCAACCACGCCCCAGTTTGAGAGCCCATTCGAGCATTTTTATTGGAAAGATATAATGGAATCTAGGGCTGGATTGGCGGGCGCTGTGAGAGAAAAAGCTGCGAAACTGTCGCGTGGAGATGTTGCTTGTTTTATATATACATCGGGGACCGGAGGTAATCCAAAGGGCGTCATGTTGACGCATGGTTCTATACTTGCCAATTGTGCTGCGGCATTTGAGTTGTTGAAAGAGCTAGGCCTTGGAGATGAAGTGTTTTTATCTCTGTTGCCGTTGTCACATTCTTATGAACATACTTGCGGTATGTATTTTCCAATTTCCATTGGAGCCCAAATCTACTATGCGGAAGGCCCTGACAAAGTAGCCCAGAATCTCTCAGAAGCTAAGCCTACAATTATGACTGCAGTACCGCGATTATATGAAGCGCTTCATGATAGAATACGACGGGGAGTTGAACAAACGGGTGGTTTAAAGGCTCGGATGTTTGGTGCGGCCGTTGAGTTGGGCAGAAAACATAGAATCAGTGACTCGGGATTAAATATTCCAGAAAAGCTCCAAAATAAATTGCTAGATCATTTAGTGAGAAAAAAAGTGTCACAAAGGTTTGGTGGAAGATTGAAGGCATTCGTTTCTGGGGGGGCCGCTCTCAATCCTGATATAGGAAATTTCTTTTTGTCGCTTGGCGTTAACATATTGCAGGGATATGGGCAAACAGAAGCCTCTCCAATCATAAGTTGTAATCGTCCAGGAAATATAAAAATCCAAACAGTTGGGCCTGCGCTTCCTGGTGTCGAATTAAAAATTGCAGAGGACGGCGAGATTTTAGTCAGAGGCGAACTTCTCATGAAAGGATATTGGAAAGATCCTGATGCCACGGCCACAGCCATAATTGATGGTTGGCTGCATACTGGGGATATTGGGGTTATTCAAGATGATGGATGCCTCCTCATTACAGATCGTAAAAAAGATATAATCGTTAACTCAGGTGGGGATAATGTAGCTCCTGCAAAAGTAGAAGGGGTGATAACTCTCCAGACGGAATTTATCCAGGCTATGGTTTATGGTGACAAGAAACCCTACCTTGTGGGTGTGGTGGTTCCATCAGATGAGTTTATTGATGGGTGGTGCTCCAAGGTGGGGGAACAAAAGAAGATGGATGAATTATCGGATGACGATGAATTTCGAGCGGCGGTTTTAAGCGTTATGTCCCGTGTTAATGCAAGATTGTCGCAGATAGAGAAAGTGCGCCATATCGTAGTAGCTCATGAAGCATTTTCGACAGAAAATGGCTTGATGACACCGACGTTGAAAATAAAAAGGCACAAAATTAGAGAAAAGTATGGAGATCGTTTGGAAGCTCTATACAAGCGCAATTGAACTAGAAAAGTTGTTCAATCACGGGGTTTCGAGTTTTATTTAATGGGATGTCGTAAATTCATTAAATATTGTCGTACTTGAGCTAAACAACGATCAATAAGCTAAATATTGTCTGCTAGATCATCATGGCGGCCTTGGAGCTTGGAATGGCAGAAGATGAAGAAATTATACTAGCTGAGCTGGACGATGGCGAGCTTGTCCAGCAGATGCACGATGACCTATATGATGGGCTGAAAGAAGAGATAGAGGAAGCTGTGCAGATCCTCTTGGATCGTGGTTGGGAACCCTACAATATTCTCACGGAAGCACTCGTGGAAGGGATGCGCATAGTTGGGATTGATTTCCGGGATGGAATTTTATTTGTTCCAGAGGTGTTGATGTCGGCAAACGCGATGAAGGGGGGAATGGCTATATTGCGTCCGCTGCTTATTGAAACAGGTGCTCCGCAGTTGGGAAAAATGGTTATCGGTACAGTTAAAGGCGATATCCACGATATCGGGAAAAATTTAGTATCAATGATGATGGAAGGGGCAGGCTTTGACGTTATTGACCTTGGTATTAATAATCCTGTCGAAAAATACCTTGAAGCATTGGAGGCACATAAACCCGATATCCTTGGAATGTCAGCTCTTTTGACGACAACCATGCCGTATATGAAGGTTGTTATTGAAGCGATGAAAGAAAAAGGCATTAGGGATGACTACATTGTGCTGGTTGGTGGGGCACCTTTGAATGAGGAGTTTGCTCTGAGTGTTGGTGCTGATGCTTATTGCAGAGATGCCGCGGTTACCGTTGAGATAGCTAAGTCTCTAATAGATCAGCGGAAGCGTTCTAATTCGCAGAAGATGAATGCAAGCTAACCTGACAAAGCCATATTTGACTTTGCCATTTATACATCGATAATAAGCCAATTATTTACTTGTTCGGTATGGAGACTTAACGTTGCGAACTGACTGTGCAACCCGTCCAAATACGCTTTTTATCGCTTGTGGCGCAATAGCTAAGGAGGTAGCTTACCTTGCGCAAGTGAACGAATGGTATAATGTGCAGATCACCTGTCTTCCTGCTAGCTGGCATAACACTCCCAAAAAGATAGCCCCAGCGATCAAATCAAAAATCCAAAAGTTTCGAAAAATATATGATAAAATCTATGTTTTATATGGTGATTGCGGTACTGGCGGCGAATTGGACGAAGTTCTTGAAAAAGAGGAAATTGAGAGGATATCGGGTCCGCATTGCTATGAATTTTTTATGGGGAGGGATGAATTCTTAGAAACGCACTGTGCCGAACCAGGTTGCTTTTATCTTACAGATTATTTAGCTCGTCACTTTGACCGGCTTGTTATCAAAGGGTTAGGACTCGATAAATATCCAATACTCCTCGAAGATTATTTTAAACATTATAAAAAACTAATTTATATAGCGCAGACTAATGACTTAAACTTGCAAAAAAAAGCTGAAAAGGCTGCAAATTACTTGGGTTTGAGTTACGAATACCGATTTCGGGGTTACGGGGATTTGGGTGCGTTTTTGGAATCGAAAATTAAAAGCGGCTTGGAGAATTAAGAATGGCAACTTTGACCGTTGTCTATTGGCGAGATATTCCGGCACAAGTGATTGCGCGGAAAGGCCGAGGTCGGAGAAGAGAAAGCGTGAAGCTCGAATTAGATAAACGATTTTCCCAGGCGATTGATGCGGCTGCAATGAAACAAAGTCTTACGAGCGATGATGATTATTTGGCCTTATGGCGCAGAGCTCAACCTATGTCTTGTGGGGAAGACCTGGCCGCGGAAGCGGAAAGGATATCGGGTGAATTACATGAAATATATAGTAAAGAACGATTACTTGAGCTTGTAGAAAATGGTGGAAAAGACGGAGTGTGAGCACAAAAATTTTAAACAAGCCAGATTTTAACTCCTCTACTATATATTTTGGTCGTGATAGTCGCGGTACCAGTCTACAAAACGAGGTATTCCAATCTCTATGGGTGTTTTTGGGATATATCCAAGGTCATCTATACTTTGGGAAATGTCTGCATATGTCTCCTGGACATCCCCGGCTTGCATCGGCTGCAACTCAACAAGGGCTGTTTTGCCGCATGCTTTTTCAATTACATTGATGTAGTCCATCAATGGGATGGGTTTATTGTTACCGATATTATAAATCTTATGTGGCGCGTTACCTTTGGCATTTTGAGGAGGATTGTCTAACGCCGCTACAATGCCGGAGACTATATCATCTATAAATGTAAAATCGCGCTTCATATTACCATCGTTGAAAACGTGGATCTTTTCTCCGTTTAGTATGTTTTTTGTGAAAATATACGGTGACATATCAGGACGTCCCCAGGGACCATAAACGGTGAAGAATCGGAGGCCGATTGTCGGGATGTTATAAAGGTGAGAATAAGAGTGCGCCATTACCTCGGCGGCTTTCTTAGTTGCGCCGTAGAATGAAATTGGATGGTCTGTGCTATGTTGCACCGAGAATGGAACTTTGGTGTTGGAACCGTAGACAGACGAGGAGCTTGCGTACACTAGATTAAAACGATTGGAAGCGCGAGTAACCAAAGATCGGCAAAGTTCTAGTATAGTTAATTGTCCAGCGAGGTTTGAACCAAGATAATCGGAGGGTCGGTCAATTGAATTACGGACCCCAGCCTGTGCTCCCAAGTGAAGGACACGGTCAATATCTGGATACAATTCAAGTAATGTGCGGCTAGTCTCTAGATTTGAGAAATCAAGCTTCTCGAACTTAAAATTTTTATATTTGGTTAACTGTTTAAGCCGAGCATATTTCAGAGTGGGGTCATAATAGTCGTTGATACTATCGACTCCCACCACATGTTGTTCATGCTCTAGCAGCGCTCGAGCGACATGCATTCCTATGAACCCTGCAACTCCAGTAACCAGAACCGACATTAATCTACTCCTAGACAAAGAAATTCAAATAAAAAAAGCCTTGCACGCACATAAAAGTTAAAAAAGAAATAGAAAATATAAATTCAGTTTCTTATAACAGTTTTCATAAAAGGGGGCCGCCGAATATTCTAATACGTACGTCTTTTGCTCATCATACATTGCTAATAAATAAGGTTAATTCAGCTATGATATCATGACTATCGGGCCATTACATTACTTGATTAAAAACGTTTTCAGATCTACAACTAATGGTTATACAAGTCGTTGGATAGTTCAATTACGAGGCGATAGATATTATGGCACGCCCCAAGGTAACACTTGATGATAAATATACCTTAGAAAGTGGCCGAATATATGTTACCGGAGTACAAGCCTTAGCACGTATTCCTATGATTCAACGGCAACGCGATGTGCTAGCAGGCCTAAATACCGGCGGTTTTATATCTGGGTATAGAGGGTCGCCAGTTGGTGGTTTTGACCAACAGCTTTGGCGGGCGAGAAAATTTTTGAAAAATAATCATATTTATTTTCAGCCCGGACTAAATGAAGATCTAGCGGCATCAGCAATATGGGGAAGTCAGCAAACCAACTTATTTGAAGGCAGTAAATATGATGGTGTTTTTTCCATGTGGTATGGGAAAGGACCTGGTGTTGATCGCTGTGGGGATGTTTTTAAGCATGGAAATATGTCGGGGCCCTCCAAAAATGGTGGAGTACTATTGATTGCAGGAGACGATCACGCGGCAAAATCATCGACAGTACCGCATCAAAGCGAATATGCATTCATGGATGCTGGGATCCCCGTGTTAAATCCAGCAGGAGTTCAAGAGATCGTTGACTTTGGTATTCTAGGGTTTTCCATGTCTCGATTCTCTGGCTGTTGGATAGCGTTTAAAACAACGGCCGAAAATATGGATAGTTCATCTTCTATCGACGTGGCACCGGATCGTCTTAAAATTAAGTTGCCGGCATTTGAGATGCCCGATGGTGGCCTATGTATCAGATGGCCAGATGATTGGATAGAACAAGAACACCGGCTTCACGGTTTTAAGCTCAATGCTGCACGTGCCTTTGCGAAGGAAAACAATATTGATAGAATAATTATCGATAGTCCTAAGGCGCGGCTTGGTATAGTTACGACAGGAAAATCATATTTAGATGTTAGGCAAGCACTCGAGGATCTTGGAATAGACGAAGAAAAATTCTCCAAGATCGGAATCCGATTGTACAAAATAGGAATGCCCTGGCCGCTGGAGCCTAATGGGATTGATATCTTTGCAAAAGGATTGGATGAAATACTAGTCATCGAGGAAAAGCGCCCCTTGATAGAAAACCAGCTGAAGGAACAGCTGTATAATTATCCTAGCAACCAAAGGCCCAATGTAGTGGGAAAATTCGACGAAAAACAGAAGGCGCTTCAGCCTTCTTCAGGCGAATTAAACCCCACCCAGATAGCGCGAGTGATAGCGGCCCGTTTACGACAGTTTATTGATGATAAGGATGTGGACGCGAGGTTAGGCTTTCTTGATTTCAAAGAAGCGAATGTAGCCAAACCCAAAACGGACTTTGCTAGAACGCCGTTTTTCTGTTCGGGTTGTCCTCATAATACATCGACACGTATTCCCGAGGGAAGTAGGGCCACAGCAGGAATAGGTTGCCATTTCATGTCGGTTTGGATGGATAGAAATACTTCAACTTTTACTCATATGGGGGCCGAAGGTACCCCGTGGATAGGCCAGGCGCCGTTTACCGAGACTGGCCATATATTCGCTAATATAGGAGATGGTACCTATACTCACTCAGGAGCACTGGCTATCCGTGCTGCTGCAGCGTCAGGCGTAAATATAACCTATAAAATTCTATATAATGACGCCGTTGCAATGACAGGTGGGCAACCTGCGGACGGTGGTTTTACAGTGCCGCAAATAGCCGCACAAGTTGCTGCCGAAGGGGCGGTGCAGGTTCGAATAGTATCGGATGAGCCCGACAAGTATCCTATGGGCACAAGTTGGCCGAGTGGCGCTACCATTCATCACCGTGACGAGCTAGATGCTGTTCAAAAGGAATTGCGTGACGTTAAAGGTTTATCGGTTTTGATTTATGATCAACCCTGCGCGGCAGAAAAGCGCCGCCGCCGTAAGCGGGGTACTATGATTGATCCACCAAAACGAGTTTTTATCAATGAAATGGTTTGCGAGGGATGTGGTGACTGCGGCGTAGCTTCAAATTGTGTTTCCGTTACCCCATTAGAGACTGAATTTGGACGAAAACGGGCCATAGATCAATCTGCTTGTAACAAGGACTACTCGTGCACGAAAGGGTTTTGTCCAAGTTTTGTAAATGTGATAGGGGGTCAGGTCAGAAAAAACAAAGCAGCGGAATTGCTAGGACCCGATGTCTTTGAAGTTCTTCCAGATCCGCAGCAACCAAAACTTGATGAACCATACGGTGTCATAGTTACAGGGATAGGTGGAACAGGAGTAGTCACTATCGGGGCGCTTCTGGGTATGGCAGCACATATCGAGGAGAAGGGGGTATCCGTTCTTGACATGACAGGATTGGCGCAGAAGGGTGGTGCAGTCATCAGTCATATTAGGATTTCTGAAAAACCAGAAGATCTACACGCGGTTCGAATCGCTACTGGACGCGCTAAATTAATGTTAGCATGTGATATGGTTACAGCGGCAAGCGAACAAGGCCTTGCCAAGGTTTCACGCGAGGAAACAACAGCGATCGTCAATACGCAGCAGACTATGACTGGTGCTTTTACGATTAATCCAGACCTACCGTTTCCTAGCGCTCTTTTTGAGGATACCATTAGACTTTCAACGGGAGAAAACTCCACTCACTTTGTTGATGCTACGCGTATAGCGACCAAGTTGCTTGGAGATAGTATTGCCACTAACTTATTTATGTTGGGCTATGCCATTCAAAAGGGCCAGGTACCCTTATCGCTGTCCTCTATTGAACAAGCTATTGAAATCAATGGTGTGGCCGTTGAACTCAATAAACAGGCACTTCTGTGGGGCCGGCGGGCTGCCCACGATCTTCCGGCCGTTGAAAAAATTGTAAACCCTGCTTTAGAGACGGCGCTTAAAACTGATCTTGCGGCAACATTTGAGGAAATAGTTGAGAAAAGGGCTAAGTTCTTGCAAGAATACCAGGATAATTCTTATGCAGATAGATATATAAAATTCGTCCGAAAGGTTGAGAAGGCAGAACTCCAATTGACGCCGGGATTCGATGGTCTGGCCGATGCAGTGGCTCGATATGCATTCAAACTGATGGCTTATAAGGATGAATATGAGGTTGCAAGGCTGTACACAAATGGGATGTTTTTGGAAAAGTTGAACGAGCAATTTGAAGGAAATTATAAGTTGGAGTTCAACTTAGCGCCTCCACTTTTTTCGCAACGAGATTCTGACACTGGGCAACTTAAGAAGCGGGTTTACGGCTCATGGGTCATGCGCATTTTCCGCCTGTTGGCATCCTTAAAAGGGTTAAGAGGAACATACTTTGATATTTTTGGTAGAACTGCCGAGAGAAGGCAGGAACGATTGCTCATAGAACAATATTTTTCGTTGCTGGACGAAATTATACAGAAGATTAACCCTGAAAACCATTCGATAGCCCTCGAGTTAGCGTCATTGCCGGATCAAATACGGGGTTATGGCCACGTTAAGGAAAAATCTATTGAAACTGTTAAATCACGGGAAGCGCAACTTCTTGCTCTATTCAATAATTCGGAACTGGCGAACACAGCTGCGGAATAAAGCTATTATTGGGTCAAATAACCACGATATTTAGCGAATACCTTTCAGTTCTATTCCATTTCCTTCTGGATCCTTAATATAGATAGACGGCCCCCAGCCCCCGGCACCAAAGCGGTTTTTAATTTCGCCTGGTTCCAACCCCACAGCTAAAAGATAGTCGCGAATCCGCATTCCATCAAAGGGATACACTTTTATAGCTATGTGGTCGACGTTGTGTCCTTCCTGATCGGGTGGGCGTCCACCAGTTTGTCCGAGCTCCATGTCGACGGGAATTAAATCTATCAGTGAAGTTCCGGCGGCTAGATGATAAAGGCCGATCTCTTCATTTTTTCGCACCAAACTGCAGCCTAAAATGTTGCAGTAGAAAGCTATCATTGGTTCAAGCCTACGAACCCGAATAACCACATGGTCAATACCCTTTAATTCGCAGTTTGGGAGAGGCATTCGAATTCCTTTTCTATCGTTAGACCATGGGTTAGTCTAGTTTGAGAGCATTTTAATTACTAGCATTGACTGACTACAATAATTGAAGGCCAAGTAATGGGGACGATGCGCGAAATTCTGGAGACGGAGGCTACTGGTTCTATTGCGGAAGTTTACAGGGAAATCGGCGAGTTTTATGCTGCGCCCTACGTTTCCTCGCTTTTCAGACACTTGGCAACATATCCTAGGTTATTAGAATGGACTTGGAAAATTCTTCGACCTGCCCTAGCTCAAGGTTTTCTGCAACATATTGCTTGGAGTAAGGTGGACGTTTCGATGCTGGAACCTTTAACACCTATAAACAAGAGTGACTTCTCAAAATTGGAGATAGATGAAATAGACGTTCCAACTATTTCCAATGTTTACGAGACCTTTGCTCGTGTCAGCCCAGTAAATTTGGTCGTGTCTGGATGTTTACAGCGATTATTGGTTGAAGGAGAGATTAAGAGGCGAAATGGTAAACTAAGAAGATATGCCTTGCCTTCTTCTTTATCTAAGATGCCACAGATGCTTTCTTGGGATGAGTTGGGATCTAAACAACGTCGAATTCTTCGTATTTTTGAGACCGAATTGGCTGGGGATGTGTTTATTCCTGGCATTTATCGAATTTTGGCGCGGTGGCCAACTTACCTAGAATTCGTAGCAACTGAGTTAGGGCCAAAGCTATCAAATCAAGTTATTCTGGATCAATGCGGAAAAATTGCCGACGATATCTTTAATTCGGCGCCCGAAGTCCTGCAGGTTTTGAGACTTGACTGTGTTGATCCGCCTATCAACCAATGTCAGACAATCAAAGTTTTATCTGCTATTAATACGTATCGACAGACGAGCCCGCAAATGCTCGTTTTTGGAACTTTATTGTTACAAACCTTTCAAAGATCTTAGACATAATTGATCGTTGAAAGCGGTAACTTTTGTCGGGCAAATATAACGCATCTACGATCAGTTTATTTGTTTTTTCTGTGAAAGAACGCCTGCATCATCCGTTGAGGTTCATCTGTTGTAAACGCCATCGAAAATGCGTCTATTCCAGCTTGGATGCCGCGTTCCAGTGATAGTTTTTCCCAGTCAGAAACTAGTGCCTTTTGTGCTCTGATGGCAATTGGCCCGGACGCGGCTATGGAATTGGCAATCTTATCTACCTCCAGGTCAAGTTTATTCTGCTTTACCATCTTTTCCACAAATCCCCATTCGTATGCAGTTTTTGCGTCAATACTCTCACCTGTTAGTACGAGGTAATTGGAGCGACCCCACCCTATTATGCGGGGTAATAGCGCGGCTTCTATTACAGACGGAACACCGACGCGCACTTCGGGCATACCAAAAACAGCCGTATCTGAAGCAATTCTAATATCGCAGGCAGCTGCTAGTTCCATACCAGCACCTAAAGCATATCCGTTAACTCGGGCTATGATTGGGACTGGGAGTTCTCTCATCAAGACAAATAGATCATGTAAGGCACTTATAAATTCTCTGGATGTCGTTGGATTTAGATCACTAAGTTCGTTAATATCTGCTCCCCCGATAAACGATTTAGATCCGGCTCCAGTGAAAACGACGGCGCGCATTTCCAGGTCACTAGAGATATCTTCGAAGGCTTTTTGTAAATCCTTAATGCCATCACTATTTAGGGCATTTAACTTTGACACACGATCATAGGAAATGGTCAGAATTTTTCCCGTGCCAGATTTGCGACTATTAATACCTACACTCATCCTTGGTCCTCTTCATCAACTGGATTTCCTCCATGATTTTTAATCAAATGGCGTATTGCTTCCGCGACGG
>CAYFGZ010000056.1:0-21193 GCA_964342575.1 uncultured Nisaea sp.
CACCACCCGTTAAGGCCGAGCTGGAGGCTCGCGGATGGGATCTAACCCATATTCTAAATACTCATCATCATGGTGATCACATTGGTGGGAACCAGGAATTAATTTCTACCTACAATCCTGTCTTGATTGGGCCACGCTCAGAAAACAAGAGGATCCCAAAAATGAACCAACTTGTTGCAAACGGCGATGATATAGATATTGGAGGACACAAAGGAAAAGTTTTAGAAACTCCAGGTCACACGCATGGTCACATTGCGGTCTGGTTTCCTGAATCCAATGCACTATTTTGTGGAGATACTCTTTTCGCATTGGGATGTGGCAGAGTATTTGAGGGAACAATGGAACAAATGTGGAATTCCTTAAAGATACTTCGGGCACTCCCCTCCACCGCAAAGGTATACTGTGGCCATGAATACACATTATCAAACGCAAAATTTGCCATCAGCATTGATCCCAATAACAACAAATTAAAAAAGAGAATTAGAGTATTTGAGGAAATGAGATCCAAGGGAGAACCTACTGTACCGACCTTGTTGATGGATGAGCTCGACACAAACCCGTTTCTTCGAGCAGACGATCCGGCATTAGCAACAGCCGTAAACCTAAACGGAGCGGATCCAGTTAAGGTATTTTCCGAAATCCGAAAAAGAAAAGATAATTTTTAAGTTTGAGAGCCAATCCGTTTGATAAACTGATTTTCTAAGGTCAAATTAGCCGGCGTTAATTTTGTATAGCGATATAAACTTTCTGATTTCCAAAATGTCGCGCCGGCAAAGTCTACAAAGAACGCCTTGCCTTGAGTGCTTGGGCTATGGTTCCGTCGTCGAGATAATTAAGTTCTCCCCCCACCGGCATCCCGCGGGCCAATCGAGATACTTTAACATTTGCCACCGTCAGTATATCTGAAAGGTAATGTACTGTCGTCTGACCATCCACGGTAGCATCCATAGCTAGTATCACTTCTAAAACAACAGAATTGGATGCCCGTTCGACCAAGTTCTCGCACCGTAGGTCCTCTGGTCCTACTCCATCTAATGCAGAAAGCAATCCCCCTAATACATGATATTGACCCCGGTACACTCCAGATCTTTCCAACGCCCAGACGTCACCAACCTCCTTAACTACACAAATGATACTATTGTCCCGCCGGTCATCGCAACAGAGGTGGCATGGGTTTTCTGCATCTAGGTTTCCACACTGTTGACAGGCCGTCACTTTATCAGCAGCGTCTGCTATGGCCGACGCTAATGGTCGCATCAGCGAATCCCGCTGTTTAAATAAATGTAAGGCCAAACGGCTCGAGGACCGAGGACCGAGACCAGGCAATTTAGATAATAGATGAATCATTCTGTTTAATTCACTAGGCCCTTGTGACTTCACTAAACGACTCCTAGAATGGCAGCTTAAACCCTGGAGGCAGTGAAAGTCCTCCGCTCACTTCACGCATCTTCTCAGAAACTTTCAGTTCGATCTTAGCCCTTGCATCGTTTACAGCAGCAACGACAAGATCTTCTAATATCTCGACCTCCTCAGGATTAATCATGGTGGGATCAATACTGATGCTTCGCATATCACCCTTCCCATTCAGAGCAACCGTTACCATGCCAGCACCGCTACTGCCTTCTACAACTAACTCTTCCAGTTGCTCTTGCATGGACTGCATCTTTTCTTGCATTTCTTGCACTTTTTGCATCATCTGTCCAAAATTTTTCATAATTTAAATCCTAATAATTTCGACAATATAAATTTATGATTCAAGCTCGACCTCCGGCTCATCTCGACCTATCAAACGTCGGACTGATTCTATCTTCGCTCCTGGGAAATTGGTTAAAACGGCGGATACTACTGGATCACCAGCTGCCTCTTTTTTTGTCTGCCGTTCCTGATCCCTTTGTTGTTCGACAAGTGTCTTATCTCCCTGGCCTTCTGCCAATGATACATTCCATGAAATTCCCGTCCATTCGCTTAGAAGGTCCGATACACGACTGAGGAATGCCGAATCCAAACCATCTGCGACAGAAATCTCAAGAATTCCCGGAGCAACCCGAACAGGTCTAACCTTACCTACAAGTTCAGCATGAATAATTCCTTCCTTTTTCCTTTCAAACAGATCGACTATTTCTATGAAACTAGATGGAAGATCATTAACCACTTGCTCTCCATCTAAACACACCTCCGTTCCTGAGATTTTTTGGCGTGTTTCCGGCTCGAGTGCCCCTTCGAGTATTACTTCAGGCTTTTTTTTTTCTTCGACTAACATCCGAATAGACTCCGGGGTACCCGGCGTTTCAGCCAGATAAGCTAACCTTATAATCAGCATTTCTAATGCCGCAAAAGGAGAGGGGGCATACTGAACCTCTGATACACCTTTTAGAAGCATTTGCCAGCAGCGCCCAAGCTGTACCATCGGCAGTCGACCAGCAAAATCTATACTCTTTTGCTTTTCCACATCAGAAATTGTGTCTTCGATGACAGTCGGAGATACTTTATACTTCGTTACAATATGCACCGTTTCTAGAAGGTCTTGCACAATTGAGAGAGGTTCGGCGCCTAGCTCTTTCATATTTGACAAACGCACCAAAGCTTCCGAAACTTTACCTCCCATAAATTCTTCAAAAAGGTCAAAAATATTAATTCTATCACTTAGCCCCAACATCTCTCTTACAGCCGATGCTGTGATACTTCCAGAAGAGAGAGACATACTTTGGTCTAAAAGTGATAATCCATCGCGGGCCGAGCCATCGGCTGCACGAGCTACAATGTCTAGGGCTTCTGCCTCCGCATTCATATCCTGTTTCCGACAAATTTCGGTAAACAACGATACCAACTCCTCAGCATTCAGTCTTTTTAAGTCAAACCTTTGGCAACGAGACAAAACTGTTACTGGAACTTTTCTAATCTCGGTAGTAGCAAAAATGAATCTCACGTTTTCGGGCGGTTCTTCAAGCGTTTTCAACAGTGCGTTAAAAGCATTTCTGGATAACATGTGGACTTCATCAATAATATAAACTTTGTTCCTAGCCACTACAGGCTTATATCTCACCCCATCTATTATTTCGCGTATGTCATCAACGCCAGTTCTACTAGCAGCATCCATCTCAATGACATCTACGTGACGGTCCTCGATGATAGCCAGACAATTTTCACAAACGCCACACGGTTCTACTGTCGCCCCCCCTGTCCCATCTGGACCAATACAGTTAAGGCCCTTCGCAATAATCCTTGCCGTGGTCGTTTTTCCCACGCCACGTACTCCTGTGAGGATGAAAGCATGTGCAACTCGTCCTTGATTTAGCGCATTAGTCAACGTTTTAACCAACGTTTCTTGGCCCTTTAGGTCACTGAAGGTCTGGGGACGATACTTTCTAGCTAGTACCCTATACTCCATGGTAGTTTAATAGCCTCTGCTATTCCCCAAAAATTAAACTTTGCTATCAGGCGGAAGGCTGGCGACGACCCAGGTTATAATCGTTACGGCTGCTTCCTTCCGGACCTGACCGAGTTGGCGATACACCTGTCCATACCAACCTCCCACAAACAGGTATATCGGTATTAACCGCTAAGGCGCAAGTAGATGTTTTTGGGTTCACCCGTTTAAAGCGATTCCAAGCTCTTTCCGCTAAATTAGAACCAGCACCTCGTAAAGCACAAATTGTTAACATATTGCCACTATTTTTCTGTCGCCTCGAAATCAACAAAACTATTATTTTTTGTTGATATTATTTACGGAGACCTAGGTAATCATATGGGTGCTGATATTCTTATTGTGTTTTCTCCATATTCAATCCGTCCTGTATACTAGATATTGAGGATTTTATAGTACTCCACAACTTTCGTTGGTGCTGCGTGTCGATTGATACCGTCGATGTCATGCCCGCTCGCAGCGGAGGCTTATTACTAACCGATTTAATCTCAATCCTAACGGGTAGGCGTTGCACAACCTTTACCCAGTTGCCCGACGCATTTTGCGGCGGCAAAACTGAAAATTCAGCGCCAGTAGCTGGACTGATACTGCCGACCTCCCCTTCCCATATAACGTCTGGATAAGCATCTATTTCTATAATCGTCTTTTGTCCTTCACGAACATGAGTTAACTGTGTTTCTTTAAGATTAGCCTCTATCCATACCCTATCAGTCGAAATAATACCGAAAGCCGGCTCGCCTGCCTCTACCCATTCGCCCGGCTCTAACTTCAACCTTGTAACCACGCCAGCAATTGGAGCCTGAACTTCCGTATAGCCAAGATTTATTTTTGCCAAAGACAGTTGTGTCTCAGCTTTAATAAAATCTGGATGTTCGTCAAATCTTCTATTCGGGTCGCCTCCTAGTCGGGCAATAACCGTTTTTATTTTTTGCTTACGTGTAGCGACTTCCCGTGTCGCAGCTAACAACTTAAACTCCGCCTCATCCAATTTGGATTCAGCATCATCCAGTTTAGCTCTAGTGGTAATGGATTTTTTTATCAACATCCGTTGCCGTTTAGCTTCACGTTTATAATATGCAAGATTAGCTTTTTTGTAGACAACACTCGCCTTTTTTTCCTCTATCTCCGCTAAAATTTGATAATATTCTGCCTGTAAAGCCGAAATATTGTGACGCACTTTTTCGAGTTGCGACTCGGCCATCTGGATTTCCATCGAGTAAGAGTTGGGATCTAACTTAAAAAGCAAAGCCCCCTTGGAAACATTTTGATTTTCGTCAACAAGAACGTCTGTTACTCGCCCATCTATGTCGGCACTTATCGCGATAACATTGGTCTTGACGTATGCGTTTTCGGTTTCGACAAATCGCCCCGTTTTTTCATACCAGTTTGCCCCCAGTACTAAAGCTATCGCCGGTACTAATATTAATAGAAATAACCTTACTACCGTCCTAGTCAGCCCTGTTTTCGGTCCCGCTTTCGGGGGAGGCACTGGAGAGCTTCCTTCTGCGTCTTGATTCTCTTCCATTATAAATTTCCTATTTTTACTCTGTTCTATAAAAATTATAGTAAAAAGTTAGCCCGAACGGGCACTATCTATATTCTGCAAATTCGTTTTAATTTTTACCAAAGTATCTATAAATCTTTCCCGTTCGTCCGAATGCATATCACCCAGTGCCTCTAGCCTCACGGCCGCAGCAGTTTTCCTCAAAGCTCGCATAATTTCTTGAACTTTATCTGTGAGATATAGACGGTTGACACGTCGATCAAATTCATCCTGTCTGCGTTCAACCCATTCTTTTTCCTCCAATCTATCCAATAGCCTACCAAGGGTAGGCTTTTCTATCTCCATGAGGTCGGCTAGTTCAGATTGAGTCACTCCTTCTTTCGCGTAAAGCATCGTTAACACCCACCATTGTGATCGTGTTAACCCCAGATCTCGGCCACGACGGTCAAACAAGGTTCGCATCAAGCGAGCAACATCGTGCAATAAAAACCCGAAGTTTCTATCTAAATCTTCCCGTTCCATAAGCTAGGTTATAGTTGTCTTGCTTATATTTGCCAAGAACAATATTGCTTTGCTTCCAAAATAATAATATCCGCAATATAATACAAATAATTTGGCTTAATTAGTTCCATAAGATAACTTAGACAATTCCATATTACGAATTATCAAACTTCGCTCTAGGATTAGAAAATGGAATATAGGAATCTTGGCTCATCAGGGCTTCGTGTTTCACTAGTAGGGTTAGGTTGCAATAACTTTGGCATGAAACTCGATGTAGAAGAGACGCGAGCAGTAGTCGATCGAGCTATCGATAAGGGCATAACATTATTTGACACTGCGGATATGTACGGTGCACGTGGCGGCTCCGAGGAACATTTAGGTCAAATTCTGGGATCTCGGCGGAAAGACATAATTTTAGCGTCAAAATTTGGGATGGCTATGAGCGATGATGGTACAAAAATGGGTGCCTCTCGTCGATACATAATGACTGCTGTTGAAGATTCGTTGAGGCGGCTAAAAACAGATTGGTTAGACCTTTATCAATTGCACCAGCCAGACCCCTTGACCCCGTTAGAGGAGACATTAGCTGCCCTGGATGACCTTGTAACTCAAGGGAAAGTCAGATACATCGGATGCTCGAATCTTCCCGCCTGGCAAGTGGTTGAGTCACAATGGATTTCAAAATCGCGAGGTTTCAGCAGGTTTATTTCCTGCCAGGACGAATACAATATCCTAAATCGAAAAATAGAAGACGAGCTAATTCCCGCAATGAGCCAGTATAATTGCGGTCTATTGCCATATTTTCCGTTAGCCAGCGGTTTACTTACAGGAAAATATAAAAAAGACTCGATGCCCAAGGGGGCTCGTCTGACTGACATGCCCACTTTTGCAAACCGAGTCTACGTAACGGACCAGAACTTTGCGATTGTTGATAAGCTTGAAAAATTTTCTCAGCAAGCAGGTCACTCACTTCTCGAACTAGCCTTTAGTTGGACCGCAACTCGCCCGACAACCGCGAGTATAATCGCTGGCGCAACAAAACCTGAACAGATTGACGCGAATGTTGCTGCGGTATCTTGGAACATGTCGAGTGACGAAATAAAAGAAATCGATATTATTTCAGGAAAATGACTTTTATTCTCATGTCAAATTTTGTTGTTACTAGTAATACGAAAATAAACTCAGTGAACAGGAATAACACCGGTGACTATAGTTACTGAAACCAGCCGTGGCACGCCAAACGTGCGAAAAATAGATAGAGTAATTGCTGCTGTGCTACTTATTTTTTTGGCCCTTGCTTTCCTGGCACCAGGTCAAGTTTTTCATAGTTTTCAATTCATAACAAAAGCCCTTGCTGGGATATCTATCTTTCTCGCAGTATCTGTGTTGGCGGCCTCCTTTGCTAAGGCCACCGGATTAGATCAACAGATTACCCTAGTATTTTCTGGGCGTCCTATGCAGGCTATCTTATTAGCCTCTTTATTTGGAGCTTTATCACCATTTTGTTCATGCGGCGTAGTGCCAATCATAGCGGGTCTACTTATAGCGGGTGTCCCACTCGCACCAGTGATGGCATTTTGTCTAGCCTCTCCTTTAATGGACCCATCAATGTTTCTCCTCATGCTCCCAATTTTTGGGTTAGAATTTACTGTCGCAAAACTCATATTTGCAGTTTTGATTGGAGCAACCGCCGGCATTGCACTTCACTGTATTAAAAATAGAATTTGGCTTAGAGATCCTCTTCGGGTAATGAAAAACACTTGTTCTTCGAGCAACTGCAGAACAGACAATCCGCTAGAGAAAAAACTTATTGTTTTAGACTTCTGGCGGGATTCGGGTAGGCTAACCATGTTTTGGAAAGAAGGGCTTTCTAGCGGTTGGTTTTTAACACGATGGTTGACTTTGGCATTTCTTCTGGAAAGCCTAATGATAGCCTATATACCAGCGCAAAATATAGCGCTCTTGCTTGGAGCAGACGCCTGGTGGGCTATCCCTGCCTCTGTAATTCTTGGAGTCCCAGCCTATCTCAATGGCTATGCCGCCATTCCTACTATAAGTGGCCTGATGGAACTTGGGATGATACCAGGAGCGGCAATGGGCTTTATAATTGCTGGGGGCGTGAGTAGTATTCCCGCGGCTATGGCCGTTTTTGCTCTCGTTAAAAAACCAGTATTTTTGATGTATATTCTATGGGGCCTAGGGGGCTCAATGGTTGCAGCCTATATCTTCCAATTTTATCAGATTATCATCGCTTTGTAATTTTTTAAACAAGGGTGCACCATCCTGAGGTTAACCTATCATGACACTATTCTCGCACTCCTCATCTCCGATATTTTATTAGTGGTATATCCAAGTTCTTCCAAAATCCTATCCGTATGCTCGCCTAATTTTGCCGTCCGGTTCCTAATAGTCCCTGGCGTTCCCGACAACTTAACCGGAGTCGTATTGATAGGTATTGGCTGATCTAAACCGGGAAACTCCATTTCTTCAAGAAAGTCCATAGCGCTGATATGAGGATCCTGGAGCACCTGCTTCGCGCTCAACACCGGTCCGCATGGAATTCTAGCTTTATCAAGAGCGTCCAAAACTTCCTTTGTTGTCATATCTTTACACCACATCTGCATTCGAGCACTCAATATTTCACCATTTTCGCCCCGATCCATATCCGTGGCGAACCTCGCGTCTGTAAGCCACGCCTCCTCACCCATTAACTTCGCCCAACGTTCGAAAAGGGGCTGTCCAACTACCTGAACCATTACAGCTCCATCTGTCGTTTTAAAAATATCGCTTGGACCAGCACTGTAACCGCGGTTACCATATGACGGTCGGTCTATTGCTTTAATAGCCTCTTCAGCTATCAGAGCAATATTGAATGCCATCACGGTCCGGGTCAGTGCCGCTTCAACGAGTTGGCCTTTGCCGCTCCTGTTGCGTTCCATCAAAGCCGACATCGTCCCAAAAGCGGCCATAGTTGCTGTGCCAAAATCAGCAAATGGCACAAATGACTTCATGGGATCACCCGGCCTCCCCCCCATATATGTTGCCCCAGCAAGAGCTTGGGCAACTCCATCGAACCCAACTCTCTCGCTATAAGGCCCTCCATTCCCATACGCTGTAACCGTAGTTAAAATAATATTAGGCTTTATAGCCTTTAAACTGCCATAATCTATACCCATAGCCTCGAGAGTTGGTTGTGGTAGATTGGCTATGACTACATCAGCCGTTTTTACAAGCTCTTTAACTATCTTCCGGCCTTCCGGTTTCATGGGATTTAGCGACAGTGACAACTTATTACGGTTGAGAGCTAGAAATAGAGGACCTTCCCCGCTTTCAGCGACAGGAACAAGATATCTATCCTCGCTCCCCGCTAATTTATCGATCCTTATTACCTCCGCTCCCATATCTCCAAGAAGCATACCACAAAATGGACCTGCTATATATCGACCAAAATCAAGGACTCTCACTCCGTCCAGCACACCACTCATAAACTTACTCCAGCAAAAAATTCTAAACGGGCAAATACGAGCCCTGCCACGTCTAATATGGTTTTTCCCCCCGAACTAGTGCCCTATAAAGCACACGGTGCTGACTATGATCATAATCGAAGCCCGCTTTATGCATTGCGGAACGGTTATCTAAAACAAGCATATCGCCCATTTTGTATTCGTGTACATATGTAAATTCAGGACGTATCGCAATATCAAGTAACTCCTGCAAGAATTCCTGAGACGCTCGAGGTTCCATTCCCAAAACGTTCTCTGTCTTCGCTTTATGAAACCAAATTGCACGTGTACCTCTTTCGGGATGTGTCCTAACTAAGGGATGTATTGTTGGAGATTCTCTAACTTTTTGCTGATCTTGCACTATATCTGGATTACCAGTGGTCATCCTAGCACTACTTATGAGTGTGTTAGCTGTTTCAAGACCATCGATTCGCAACTTCCAATCCCTGGGCAGAGCTTCATAAGCTGCCCGCATATTGCAAATAGCTGTTCCCCCACCACTATCTGGTAACGATACTGGATATAGTGATGTGAATTTAGGCGGATATAGCTGATTGGTATGATCCGTATGCCAAGTAGCGTTCTTGGCCATTTTGGCTGGTTTTCCACTGCTATCTACGTGACGATTTGAAAGTACACTTACGAGAGGAACTCCATCCGCCAAATAACGTCTATTTTGATCCTCCATAAGCTCGCCGAACAACGCCACTGCTCTCACAAATTGTTTCGCCGAAAAATTCTGCCCCCTAACCACCAGGACCACATGATCCACCAAAGCATTGTAGAGCTGGTTTTGTATATTTTCCGAAACTGCTTCACAGAGATTAACATCCGTTATTTCGGCCCCAATTTTATCTTTTATTTTTGATATTTTCATACCACTTTATCTCCAATGCCCCCGATCTAGCCGATACCTCTATTGCTCAACCGTCGGTCCGTCACCAACTATGGTTGTTCTTCTCATATCACGAGGTTCATCAACCGGAAAAGGTCTTACCCTATGCATCGTTTGCCGGTTATCCCAAATAACTAGATCCCCCAACTGCCACTCATGAATATAAACAAATTCTCTCTGCGTTGCATGATTCACAAGATCTAATAGCAATAGTTTGGCATCGGGAATGGAAAACCCGTCAATTCGTCCAGCATGCGAAGAAAGATAAAGAGATTTACGGCCCGTTTTAGGGTGCTCTCTAATGAGAGTTTGCCTTACCGGCTTGAACCTTTCTATTTCTTCACTTGTCAAATCCGTAAATCCCACTTGCTGTCGCGAATATATTTGAGAATGCTCGCATATTAGACCTTCCAGTTGTTCCTTCGACTCCTGGTCTAGAGTATCGTATGCCGTAGGCATGTGAGCAAACTCAGTGTTTCCTCCCTTTGATGGAATCGATAAGGCATGCAATATTGAATACTTAGCGGGTACTACTTTGAAAGAACTATCCGAATGCCATAACCGGTTTCCTATAGCAAATAATCGCCGTCTGTCTTCCATTTGAAAAGGCTGATTATTTCTGTCTAGATTAGATACATCCGCAAATGTCGTTGGTAGACGAGCATCTTTCTCCTCTCGCAGACTCGTCCCGATTGCATGTTCAATCTTTCCCAGTTGCTCGGAGAAGGCAAGTTGCTGCTCGTCTGTTATCGATTGTCCTCTGAAGATCAAGACGGCGTACCTATCCATCCCGTCGTGCACAGCTTCGACCATTTCAGGCGATAACTCTTCTCGAAGATCTACTCCCTCTACCATCCCCGCAAAACAGGGGCCAACTTGGCTAATCGAAATCGGCATATCGATACTCCTTTAAACTTATTTTTCAATATAATCCGAATACCCCTTTAGTTAACCAAGTCTGATTCAGGATTAGATTTGTGGCAAGAGCCTTTAGAACTAAACAGAAGAATGATAAGTTATCACGCTTTCATCTTGTTGATTCTTCAGATAAAGTATACGAAGAAATTTTTTGAACTTCTACAGCAGTACTTCATAAAAGGTGTCCGCAATGAATGGAGAAGGTGCGTTAGCTGTTTGGAATGATTGCACTCCCGGCTGTGAATCAAATTATGAAAACTGGTATCAAACCGAACATCTTCCAGAAAGACTTGGAGTCCCGGGTTTTAGACGGGGTAGACGGTATCAAGCTATCCAAGGGTCGCCCAAATTTTTTACTTGGTACGAAGTAGACTCACCGGATACACTCCGGTCAGACGATTATAAAAAATGTCTTTCTAATCCAACCCGCTGGACCCGCGAGATTATGGAAGGGGTTTTTGTCAACGCCAGTCGAACAGTTTGTAAACGAGAAATAATTGCGGGGGAAACCTTTGGGTCTGTTGCTGTTACCGTTCGATTGAACAAGGATTCCAACGACCAAAAGCTAGTTCAGTCAGCGCTAGAGGATCTTTATAACGGTGCAACAATAGCGCGAATAGAAAAGTGGACCGCCGACGAAAAAAACAATACTGGAGCTATGGAAGAGGAATCAATCCGAGGTCCAGATCAAAAAATCGACCTATGCTTCGTGTTGGAAACAATGAGGATTGACGAGGCAACTTCAATTGCCAAAGGTCTTGCACATAATTTCACTGAGGCCACGATTGGCGTTTATCGTCTACTCTGCGAAAGACCCAATCTCAGTTAAAATCAAACTTTTCGGTAGCGTTGGCCCTGATCTGTCTCGGCGCCCTCATATAAAATCTCCCGTTTACTATCAGAATCTGCGGCACATAAATCAAAATCACGGTCGGCAAGCCAACCGCTTGGTGGTCCAACGGATTTAAAATTGTTAAAGTTATCTTCGCCAGCAACCAAAGTAACGAGCGACTTAGCGCCGTTACGCTGTTTCATTGAGGGTTTGATATAACGAATAGCAACCCCAATGCGACGATCGGAAGTTCGATTTGGACCGGAGGCGTGGAAAAGATGGCCGTGATGAAGAGACGCCTGCCCTGTCTTTAGTATAACGTCCACCCCGTCACTATCATCAACTTCTACAGCGATTTCTTGCCCCCTCGATAACAAATTATCCTCTGCAAATGTGTCGTTATGGGGGACCAGACTTTTGGTGTGGCTCCCTGGAACAAACCTCATGCAGCCACTATCCAAATCCGCGGTTCCGAGCGCTACCCACGCGGTTACTTCGTCGATCTCATTGAGCCCCCAATAGTTTAGGTCTTGATGCCAGGTTACTATATGCGGCGTATTAGCTTCTTTAATAAAAAGACCACCACTCCAAACAAGCAAGTCGGGTCCGAGAATTGGTATTACTGCATTAATCAAGTTTTGATTTCTTACTAGTTTATCAAACGATGGAATTAAATGGTTTGGATAAGATCGAACAAGAGCTAACTTTATGGGATCATCCGCTAACTCAGCCTCAGCCGTCTCTAGATCAGCCCTTATTGATTTAGCTTCATATTCGCTTACGGCATTAATTGGGAAGACAAAGCCGTCTCGGGCGTATACATCTGCTATTGTCTCTAACTCTAAAGCCATTATCTTATCCAATCGAAATTTCTAGTAAAATTGTATCAGTTTCCTAAATCGGAAGACAAAGGTAGTTTATATGGAGTCCTAATTACAAGGTTTTAATAACGATTATCCGATAAGAATTTAAAGAGAAAATAGCAAAATGCCTTATACTTATGGTATTGAGAAACCACATCACCAAAAACTACTATTTTTTTAATTTCATGATGGAAGCATTCTTAAGTGAATAGTCCCTATAAACCTATAACTGACGTCAGAAAAACACTGAGACCTAATTGGTACCGATGCCCCGTTGATCCAACAGCTTTTAGAGAGTTAATGAAACCAAACGACTATCAAGGTTGGTTTCAAGCGGGAGGGCATCTTGCCATTTTTGCTACTACAGCTGCAGCTACTATATATTTCTTTCTTAATCAACAATGGTTAAGCCTACTGATCGCTCCATTTATTCACGGAACATCTGCCTCGTTTTTCAAAGGAATGGCCGCGCATGAACTGGCACTTAAAACATCATATGTTCGCTGGTATTCCATGCTATAATTTAAACAAACTGCATAAGCTTGTAGCTCATGATATGCCCGAAGTCAGGACGTTAATAGGTGCGTGGCGTGAGATGCTAGAAATCGCTCACAAACAAAAATTTGATCCAAATTTTGAATATGATACCCCAGTACCGGAGAGAGGCGCCCGAAAGTCGGATGAGAACTCGGATTTAGCAACATCTATTGGTGACTTAGCACCCAAAAATATCCGTTAATCAACTTGTAACTCACGATCTAGTAAAAGCATATTGGCCAGCTATACGTCTGAGACATGTAGCGATGCAAAAGTATCTCTTGAAACAAATTTTGGCGGATGTTCTTTAATCACATCCTCATTCAACTTAGCACCCCATCCAGGACCTGGGGGTAGTTGCATGCAACCATTTTTGAAAACTGGATTCCAGGTTAAAATGTCGTCCTTCCACGGAACATCATCAATATCAATTTCCATGACACGAAAATTTGGAATTGCTGCGCAAAAATGAGCACTCATCAAACTCGATAAATGGCCATAAAAATTGTGTGGAGCACAATTAACCTCATAGGCTTCGGCCATGCCCGCTATTTTAAGCCCCAACCAAGCCCCATTCCATGGAATATCAATGATCGCTATATCCATCGATGCGTGCTCAAAAAATGGCCTAAATTCCCTCAGACCATACAACGATTCACAAGACGCGATCGGAGTAGCAATACGCTCTCTAATAGCTGCTAAAGCAGCCGGGTCATAAAGGTCTATTTCTATCCACACGAGGTCTAGGTCATCTATCGCCGTTGTAACTTGTCGATAACCTTCGGGTTTAAAATTAAAATTCAAGTCCAAACGTACCCCAACCTCGGGCCCAGCTCCTTCCTTCATCGCAATCAGCTGATCCCGAAGTCGCTCTATTAATCGCGATGGCACATTCAGATTTGGCCAGCCAGGGCGTCCTCCCGTCCCTGGCATATAAAGATCAACCTGTTTATTTTCGTCAAAAGTAATCATATTTGTTTTAAGTCCCAAAAAGCCATTATCCCTAACTCGACGGCCTAATTTGACCAAGTCATCGGAGGTCCTTATGGGCTCAACGCCGCATAAATCAGCTATGTCGGGGCGCCAGATATAGGTCCCGCAATGACTCCAATAAACGGGTATTTCCTCTCTTACCGCTCCACCTAAAAGGTCGTAAACAGGAACGTTAAGTGCCTGTCCTTTGATGTCAAGAAGAGCATTCTCTATTGCCGCTATGGCCTGCTGATTGACACCACCGGGAGCCTGTCGTGTAGCTGCGTACAAATATTGATGAATATGTTCATGAGAAAGTGCATCCATATCTTTAATACGCTCAACCAAACGACGAATTATTCCGGACAATCCAGGACTTCCATAACACTCATTATACTCAGAAATTCCTATCACGTTTTCATCAGTCAGTAATTTTAGAAAACTAAAATCTCGCCAACCAGCATTGCAGTGGAGTATCTCGCAACCTTTTATACGCATCCTCTCTCATTCCTTTCCGTTATTTTCCATCCCTCGATTACAGTTGAGGATAAATTCCCACAGCTTTCTTGCACTAATTAAAGCACAGGCGCATTTAATGCCGCAACATCGGCCGGTGACATAACATCTTTGTCTAAAACAACCCTCCAGCGTTCAGTATATTTGATTTTCGGAATTCGTTTTCCGTCCGGTTCTCCGTCTATTAAAAATCCTTCAAAACCTTTACTCATAACATCATTGCAACGATCCACATAAACCGGAAATCCGCCTATATATGGCATAAAGACCCGGGGACGACCTTCTATGTTAGCGCCCACATACCAGGAACTGCAGGTTGATCTGAGAGAAACTTTTGATACCTCTGTCACATGTTCTACCCAATCACTCTCGTACTCCTCCGTTGGCTCTATAGTCCGCGCCCCAATTTTCTTTATATGACCAATACAATCCGCCATCCAGTCCACGTGCTGCTCGATTGACTGTATCATACTAGCTAGAACCGACGGGCTACCCGGACCGGTTATCATAAAAAAATTTGGAAAACCACTCGTAGAAAGACCGAGATAGGTTCTTGGTCCCGCCCTCCATTTATCAAGCAATTTGAGGCCATTTCTTCCGGTAATATTAATTTTATCGAATGATCCTGTCATAGCGGCAAAGCCTGTCGCAAAAACTACTGCATCCAGCTCATAATTAGTGCCATTAATGACAATCCCGGCGCCGTAGAACCTCTCAATTGGCTTCTTAGAAATATCTATCAGATTAACATGAGGTTCATTAAATGTCTGGAAATACCCTGAGTCTACGCACAATCGCTTGCATCCGAAGACATTGGAAGGACACAATAACTTTGCCGTTTCTGGGTCCTTAACGATTTCTCGTATTTTATTTCTCGCAAATTCAGCAGCCGTCTCATTTGCGGCAGAATCAAACAGCAGATCACTGAATGCCCCTAAAAATGGAAGGCCGCCCCTTGCCCAAAACTCTTCGTATATAGTGGCCCGTTCCTTGTCGCTTGGATCCAGTGCAGGCTGAAAGTTGAAAGGAAACATGACCCCAGAAGGTCTTCCTCGCGCTTTTGCTCTGAGATCTGGATATTCCGCTTTTATACGATTCTGATATTCTGAATCCAGTTTCGTATTCCAAGCAGGAACCGAGTAATTAGGGGTTCGTTGGAAAACCGATAGCGATTTCGCCTGTTTTGCTATCAAGGGAATTGACTGAATTGCCGAGGATCCTGTTCCTATGACACCAACGTTTTGTCCCGTAAAATCTACACCTTCATGTGGCCATTCTCCAGTGTGATACACTTCTCCCGTAAACATATCTAACCGTTCAAAATTTGGACGATTAGCAGCAGACAGACAGCCAACAGCCATTACGCAGAACTGGGCCTCTACGATGTCTCCCTTGTCGGTAGAAATATGCCAAACCTGACGGCCCTCATCAAACGCCGCGGCGATCACCCTAGTTTCAAAAAAAATATCTTTACGCAAGTCGAATTTGCTCGCAACGTAGTTTGCATACTGAAGTATTTCTGGCTGTGGCGCATATTTTTCCGACCACTCCCACTCCTGCTCAAGCGCTTCACTAAACGAGTATGAGTATTGCATACTCTCAACGTCGCAGCGAGCACCCGGATACCGGTTCCAATACCAAGTGCCACCGACGCCACCTCCCGTTTCATAAACTCTGACCGATAATCCAAGTTCGCGCAGACGATGAAGCATATAGAGACCACCGAAACCCGCTCCGACAACAACTGCATCAAAGTGAGTGTTCACCTCCGCTGGACGACTTGAATGTTTCTCTTTATCCGGGATTACAACCATCTGACGTTCCTGTTTCAATCTATCTACACTTTGCTGTTTACGTGAGTATTTTTTGATTGCTAATTTCTACCACCAATAACATCCGTTTATTTATTATCATCGATTTTATCAATAAAATCGGCTATTAGGCCATCAGGCGCTTCTATTATATGCTGCTTTTCTGGAAAGTGTCCGTTCTTAACATCATTGATAAACGCCCTGAAGCCTTCTATACGCTCTGACTGCATCTCTTGCTTCATTTTGTACAAATTTTTATACTGTTTTGAATGTCGAGGATAAGGTGGTGGATTATTCCCCAGTATATCCTCGGCAAACAGAAACTGAATGTCTCCGCCACCGCCACCGCCGATAGAGGAAGTCAAAAGGGTCGTTCGTTTACTAATTTCTGACAACAGTTCCTCAGGAATTACTTCCACTTCGACGGCATATGCGCCTGCGTCCTCCAAAGCCTTTATTTCCTTGTACACCCAAAGAGCTTGATCAAGCGTTTTTCCAACCGCCCGCAACCCGCCAGTCCAAGTGCTTTTCCTTGGCACTAACCCAGCATGACCCTGAATTGGGATCCCGGCTTCAGCCGCGGCAGCTACAAAACGTGGGCTCCACTGACACATAATAGCGTCCGCTCCAAGGGACATAGCCTGATAGCCTAAGCGCACAGCTTCGACCTCACTGGCCGCTGATACTAGAGGCACGGAAAAAGCCATAAATGTATTGGGTGCTGCATTTCGGATAGCTGCAACCAAATCGGGCTGCGATGGGTCAAATCGCGCCTTCATGGTATCAATGCCTGCCTCCTCTGCAGCAGCAGCTTCCTCCGGAGAAAATGGCAGTGTCTCCGTTAGTACACGTTCACCCTTACAGGCTCTGAGATCCTTTACGGTGTAGTTGCGAGTGCCGTAGGCACCGCCCAGTGTCATTATTCGCTTCAGTCCGTCCTTTTCGACGCCCCGTTTAGGTATTCCACCATCACCCGTAGCATGACTTGCCATAGAATCTTCCCTTCGCTAGCTTTAATATGGATAATTATAGAGCAATCGACATATAATTGAACTAGCTCGTTACCATGTAACAAAAATTTAGTCTAAAAAGAGGGAAAAATCACATGTCTAGGCGCGGATTAAATTTTGGAATTTTCCTAGCTCCATTCCATCGGCTGGGAGAGAATCCTACCTTAGGTTTCGCCCGAGACCTTGAACTGATCGAATGGCTAGATCATCTGGGATATGATGAAGCGTGGATAGGAGAACACCATTCGGCAGGATGGGAAACAATTGCTGCACCTGAGATTTTTATGGCAGCTGCTGCAGAAAGAACCCGGCATATAAAACTAGGCTCGGGAGTAACAAGTCTTCCCTACCACAATCCTTTCATGGTGGCTCAAAGATTTGTTCAACTCGATCATATGACACGAGGGCGAACCATGCTTGGTTGCGGCCCTGGCGCACTAACCTCTGACGCCTATATGCTAGCTATAGATCCTGTCACGCAGCGAAATAGAATGGTCGAATCACTCGAAACAATTGTTGCGCTTCTTAAGTGCGAAGAACCTGTAACAAGAAAGACTGACTGGTTCGAACTTAAAAATGCTCGCTTACATCTGGCACCCTATTCAGATCCCTGCTTCCCAATAGCTGTCGCTAGCACTATCACGCCCTTTGGTATGATGGCAGCGGGACGTCACGGCCTTGGCGTCCTTTCGATTGGAGCCGGCCTGCCAGGCGGTCCCGAAGCTCTGGCAAAACAATGGGAAATTGCTGAGGAAACAGCTGCAGAAAATGGCACTACAATGAGCAGAAAGGACTGGCGAGTAGTCGTCGTAATGCATTTGGCTGACGATAAAGAACGGGCGCTCAGAGAAATACACGAGGGAGAAAGGAGAGAAACTTTATCTTATTTCGCCGATACTTTGGGCAGGCCACCTGGTAGATCAGACGACCCAATTAGAGATGGCGTAAAAATGGGAACAACTCTTGTTGGAGATCCAGACGTAGCGATAAAAGGAATCGAAAATCTCCTGGAACTGAGTAATGGAGGATTTGGAGGTGTTATGTTTCGCGCCCACGAATGGGCTAATAGAGAGCAGACAATGAGGAGTTACGAACTCTTTGCCCGTTATGTAATCCCGCATTTCCAGGGTTCTCTGAACACACTATATGCATCAAATAAATTTACCCGCGAAAATAGACTCGAGGTTGTTGGTCGAAATGTAGAAGCTGTTCGCCGCGCCTTCACGGATACAGGTAGGGAAGTCCCCGACGCCTACAGAGAAAGAACACTAGGAATCATGGATGTAGAGTCTGAAGCAAAAAAGGTTGAGAATGTTAAACCAAAAAGAGGCAAAAAAAAGAGTTGACGAGAGCACCGTCTTTTAGGGGGTGGTAAATTTTATCTTTCTGACGAAACCTGTATTTGATGTTTTTGTATTATCGGTATCCGCGCTGATTAAAATCTGAGTTACCCTTGCCGGCACTGTTCCAAATGCCTTCTTATGATCGCTGACAATATCTGCTTGTTCTTTCAGCCATACCCCAGCGGCATCACCGCTATTGCGTTTAACGATCATCTTGTTGATTTTGCCAAAAAACGGGCTCGAATAAAGATCACCACGATACCCATGACCAGCCCAAATATACGCCAACATTCTGCCAGGAGCGTTTGGACCCTTTTTCCGCTTTATAAAGGGACGTGCGGCTCGCTCAGCTAAAGACGCAGTCTTCGCGTCATAGGGAAAACCCACATAAATCGCCAACGCACGATCGTCTCTCCCTCTGCGTGTGATATCAGACTTAACAGCAGGTTTTTCTAATTTCCACTCCCAAGTCAGTAAATATCTGTCTACAAGATTTACCGATTTAGTCTCAAATATCATAGAAACACTATTATTTGAATCGACTCGAATGCAATCTTCGCCGCATTTCAAAAAACGATTCGCTTCCTTTTTTTTAAATGTTACTTCCCGCCAGCCTTGAGCCCTTAACTCATCCCCGAGCTGGCTTAAACATGTGGATAGATTCATTGGCGACATGAAAATCATCGCCGCAAAGCCCAGTGCTGACACAAATTTCCTAAACAAATTATTAAGACCTTTATCCGACACTGTGAAGTGACCACTCACGCAACTTTAGGCCCCGTTAACAATCTCGTCGAGGAATAATAAAACACACAACCACCCTTGAACTAGGCCTACAAGGTATTACGTCCATAGAGTGAAAGTTCGACTGCCTCGAACTCCAGTCCTTCGCCAGTAAAGTCATCAAACATAAAGTCGTTGGGTTTGGAATCAGAACGCAGCATTTTACCTTCAGGTCCACGCAACAACTCATCGGCTTCTCCATATTCTGCCTCTAATCTTTTTACCTCTCGAACTTTAAGTTTTTCGACAGCACAAGGCACACCCTTCATATGAGGAATTCCCTGTTCCAGATCAATCAACTCTGGATCGTCGTCGGTTGTTATACGCCCATCGCAGAAATCCCACATTCCCGCCATATTATCTAAACCTCTTTTGGATTCAGGCATCCACCAGCCGTGAGGCACCCGAACGAGACCGTCCGGCATACTTGTCCGGGTATATACTCGACCCTTAACGCTGCCCACTTTTGTCCTCACCTCTGCCCAGTCCCCATCGGAAAGTGATAGTTTTTTGGCATCCTCAAGACTCATAAAAAATGATTGAGTTGGCGCCCTCTTTCGAAGTTCAGGGACGTGTCGCATTCCAGTCCTAAAGTATTCATCGTCCGGAAGTCCAATGAACATTCGCAATGGAAATTTAGAGTTTGGTTCTGCAGCCTCCCTATAATAGGGCAAGGGGTCAAAGCCTAAATCTTTTAGAGTTTCGGAATAAAGCTCTACCTTTCCTGAAGGTGTGGCAAAGCCCGTTTTTAGATACTTACGCTGCCCATCATCCTCGCCCTGACCTCGGTGGAGATTTGGAACGCGGCCGGCCGCTACAACCTCTTTCCAAGTCTTCCCGCTGGGTTCCAACGCGTAATTGATTAATTCTTCTTGAGTTTTCCAGGGAAACGCTTCTTCAAGCCCCATCCTGGAAGCGAGCATATGCCAGAAAGTTGCCACATTTTTGCACTCGCCAGGCGCGTCCATCGCTTTATCACTAATTCCAGCCTGCATACTGGGCCGCTCCAGCCAAGAGTCTCCAGGCAGCACATAATCAGAAATATCGGCCGTAGGCGTCATCGCATGTTCAAATGAAACGATTAAATCCTGATTCATTAAGGCCTTATAAACTCGGTCGGTATTCGCGTATGCCATTAGCGCATTATTCGCCATCGCAAAAAACGCTTTTACAGGATATGGGTCACTATCTGCCATCGCCTTAAAAACAGCCATTGGATTAGCCATGTAACAACCATTCACCAGGTTGGCATATCGTGTTCCCCAAACTTTTTCCGTTGCATCCCCAAGTGCTTCCATTCCTCGATAAGTAAAAACGGGAAACTCCTCGTTCCCAAGCTGCTTGGCTTTCTGGGTCTCCGGCAGTAATTCATGCATCTCAATCTCGCTGGCCGACCTAACGGAAGGGCTAAACCCAACAAACGGATCGCCTCCCTTGACGTCAAGGTTCCCAGTTATGGCTCTCAAGATACACTGCAATCGAATTGCCGATGTACTTGACACTTGTTGATCCGTAATAGGCGACCATGGTATGGTAGCGGGGCTCGACGTCGCATACATTCGAGCAGCCTCACGTATTATCTCCGCATCAACACCGGTTACCTCAGCGACTTTTTCAAGAGAGTATTCCCGCGCACGCTCAACAAACTCATCAAACCCTACCGTCCAATCCCGGACGAACTCTTTGTCATACAGCTCTTCCTCTATAATGACGTTTAACCAGCCAAAGGTCATCATCGCATCCGTCCCTGCTCGAAGCGGCAGCCAAATATCCGCTGCCTC
>CAYFGZ010000057.1:0-20759 GCA_964342575.1 uncultured Nisaea sp.
ATGAACCACGCCTAATGCTATTCCGGCTGCAACTCCGGCATCAACAGCATTGCCACCAGCTTCCAATATTTTAAAGCCCGCTTCGGTGGCGAGGTAGTGTCCCGCCACTACCATATGGCGTCTCCCTGTGATCAATGGTTGTTGGGGTAAGGAGGTCATAATAATTTTCCTGTAAATTGGGTTAAAATGCACCGCGTGCTTACTATGTTATTTCTCTTTCCTAATGATTAGATAACAATGAACGTAATCCATTGCGTGCCCGTTGGGTGATGTCCGGACTGTTTTTTTATAATTCCCATAAAATTCATCCAAGATAGTTTGGCATTCTGCTGGGGGACGTTCTCGGGATAAGCCGTTAGCAAAAGTGGCTTCGCTCCAGGATCTTAACGTTGGAATATACTCTTCCGCAAAACGGAAGGGGGCTTTATGTATTTTGAATTCCTGGGCAAAGGGACAATTCACGACTCGTGTTTCAACATGCTCTAAACGGAGGCCCGCTTTGTGTACGGGGCTGTTTTTATCGTTGAGTGGAGCGGTAAACTGTTCGACTGTTCGATAACTTTGTGGAAAGTTCGTATTAAGATACTCTTCTTGAGTTATTTTACCCTCATCGGCAAGTTCTTTCCACAGGCGATTAAAAGTATCGAACATGTTTACGCCGCCTGTTGAACCAAGATATCGACCTCGCTCATCTATTCCAAAGTTAAATAGGGCTAACCGGCCATCAGGGGCTAGATCCTGGGCACGATTTAAAAGCATGTTCTCCCAATCCAATCGCCCTTGTTCCACGTAAGAGTCCAGCTCATTACCTTTTGCTCCTACCATATGAATGTGGTCAGTTATTATTCCGGGTTTTTCACTTATGTAGTGGGACGCAGTTGCAGAAAAACCAAGGTGCAATGTTCCCGGGGGGAACATAGGCTTGTGAAAGGAGGTGGCTGAGGAAAAAATGTAGAGGTTTGGGATTTTATCAATGTAAGCGTCGGCCTCTGTCTGACCGTGCACGGTTTGAAAAACTTGACTGAAGTCATTTTTCGGTAGGTCAGTATAAATCATTTGAATCGGTCTGGACGGGACTTTATTGCGGATGGCTTTAAGTACTGTTCCAATCATGGACAAAGATGTTCCGCCATCTGCACACCCCATATCTGACATGGTAAAGGTAGTTCCATCATCGGGAAGGTTCATCCGATTTAGCGCCTCTATAATCATAGGTGTGGCGTTGTCGATTACATGCTTTGCACCTATCGTAGCCGCGGAGTAATAACCTCCTCCTTTCATCGACATGAAGCCTTCTGTGGATCCCGTTGTACTCATTTTCGTTTCTTCAGAAACTGTCTTGGAGTTTCCAAGTCATTGAAGTTTGCATTTTGGTGTGACCATGGCCCCTCGTAACCTTTTGACCAATCTGGGGGCAGCTGACAGGGTCTGGGATCGTGGCTGGCCCAGGTGGCCTTTTGCCCTCGCACAATTGTTCCTTCCCGTGCGCTTGGTATGGGGCTCAGCGTGTAAGGCATGGAGTCGGCCGAAGAAAATACATTTAGCAATAATGGTCGAGATTTATTGGAATCGTTGCGCTCAGACCCATGTACTGTTCTGCAATTGAGTAGAAGTAGAGAACCGGCCGGTCCCGGGTGCTTTTTCGCTAATTTCATGTCAAGTTTATCATCTTCGATTCTTAGAACCCAATTTCCAGTTTCATCGAACATACTGAAAAGAGGGCCTTTGTGGCTTCCTTTAATCGTTACCATCGGACCCTGATCGAGATCGCAGTCTTCTAGATATAAAGCCAATGTTACAGGGCTGTAGTCCGTATGGGGCCACGCTTGGATATCTTGATGCCAATCAAATTTAGCTCCCCCATTAGCCCATTTGAAGTTGAGTTTGGAGTGATGATATTTTACGTTAGGACCGACCACGTCTGCGGCAGCCATTGTGCATACCTCGGAATTTACGAAGTCCCAAAAGGCAGGATGGTGGTCTACCGGGCTTGATAGTCGTTTCAGCCTTGGATATTTTATTGAATGCCCAGCTTCCAAAATATACCCTTTTCCCGACTGCGTCAGCTCTCGACTCTGGTGAATGACTTCCTCTGAGGCTAGCTGGAGCTTCTTTAACCAGTTGTCGTCCACGATTTTCTCAAGTAGGACTGCGCCTTCCTCGAAATATTCATCTCGTTGCAAATTGCTCAATAGAAGGGGAGCGTTTTTTTTTATTCTATCTTCCAGCATGCCACTTGTCTCCACTATTGTTTAATACGTTGCCCCAATGTGTCTGCGCTGATCGGCAAATCATCTAAATGGTTTGCAAATTCACGTATGAATTTGCAAAAACTAATAGCCACCCCTATTCGCAACGCCACCATCCAAATTAATTGTAGTGCCAGTTAACCATGAAGCCCTTTCAGAGCACAGGAAAACAATGACATCGGCTATCTCTTCTACCAGTGCAGGTCGGTTGAGTGGCATTCCCGAAAAATAGTCTTGCCAACGGTTTTCATCGCCCTTTTCGTCCTTCGCTCTGGTTTTTAGCATTGTGGTGATTCTTTCCGTTTGCACAGCACCAGGACAAACACCCAACACCCTCATGCCTTCGTCTAGAGCGTGAGCTCCCATTGCATTGGTAAAACCAATAATAGAGGCATTGCCTGTAGAGCCGGCGATGTAATTTCTATCTACCCGAACACCGGCCAAACCAATAACATTCATTATCACTCCGCCTCCCGAATCCTTCATTATTGGATAAAATCGCCGGGTCATATTGATGTATCCAAAAACTTTTAGGTCCCATGCCTCTCGCCATCTGTTTTCATCAATAGCCTCTATATCTCCCGCTGGAATTGCGCCTGCGTTGTTGACAAGTATATCTATTTTTCCGCAGTTTGCAGATAGATCATCAACATTCGAGGATTTTGATAAATCCAAACTGTGGATTGTCACTTCAACATCATTACTAGATAGAATTTTGTCTTTTGCTTCCAGAAGGTCAGATTCAGTTCTAGAGACTAGATGAAGATTGCAGCCCTCGTTTGCGAACTCGTGGGCACATGCCAAGCCAATACCTTTTGAACCACCAGTTATCAAGACTGTTTTATTTTTTAAGTTTAAATCCATTTTCAAATCCCGCTTGCAAATATTTTATTTGATAATATTGAGATTTAATTTGTTGGGTTGGCAAGTGATCTCGCATAATTGAGCATAAATCGGGTAGATCTTTTTTGTCGGGCATGTTGATGATGAAATTGAATACAGTTTTGTTTGACTTAGATGGGACAATCTATAGAGGAAATTCCGCCGTAGAAGGGGCTATAGAATTCATAAGGCTTATAGGACAGGCTGGTATAAGATATAGATTTATTACGAACCGGTCGGACCGTTCCAGTGAAGAGGTAGCCAGTCACTTAAACAGAATGGGTGTCATCTGCAGTCCAAAATTCGTAATTACGTCTGCGATGGCAAGTTGTTTGATCGTCAAGGATCGGCGAGTTGCTGTAATAGGAAGCCAGAACTTAATAGATACCGTGCGTTTAGGGGGTGCGGTTATAACGCGACATGACCCGCAAGACGTGCTCGTTGGCTATGATTCAAAAGTTGATTTTGGTGACATAGATTTTGTCTGCAGGGCAGTACTAGGGGGCGCTCGCTTTTTAGCTACAAATGGGGATGTTTTTATTAATTCCAATGATGGAGTAAGTCCAGAGGCCGGTGCAATACTTGCTGCTGTTAAATCAATAGTGAGTCAAACCCCGGTTATCGTGGGAAAACCGGGGACAACGATGATTGAACTAGCTTTGAAGGAGACAGAAACAGAGCCCAATTCTGCCATATTGGTTGGGGATAATTTGGAAACAGATATAGCTGCTGCCAACTCCGCGGGATTAAGGTCTGCCCTGATACTTACGGGCGTGACGGATGAGGTCACTGCCAATTCATCATTAATTAAACCAACATGGTGCGTTAAAGATTACCAAGAATTGCAAAAATTAGTGTATTCTAGTGGTGTTTCCCTTCCGTAGCATTCGTACTCTATCTGTTAGCTAACGAGACCTATCTAGTTTAAAGAGTTTAATTATGACATCATAGATGCGAATTTAATGCGATTATCTTCGTTAAGACTTTCTATCACGGCGTCGTAATAGCAAAATAAGGCTGGACGATCTATAGGGGGATGCAGATGGCAGACGATAACTGGGATCCAATCCAATTTGAGTTATTGAGGAACGCAGTGATTTCGATTGCGGACGAAATGGCGTTGACGATAGTCCGTACAACCTACTCAGGTGTACTTCGGGACAATATGGATTTTTCCACCGCCTTTTGTGATGCCGAGGGAAATCTTGTAGCGCAAGGTCTTACTTTACCCAGTCATCTTGGATCTATTCCCGCCGCTATGGCAGCCGTTGTCGACCGATTTGGCGATGTAATTAAGCCGGAGGATATTTTTTGTCTAAATGACCCATTCGACGGAGGAATGCATCTACCAGACATTTTTATATTTAAGCCGATTTTCCATGAAGGCCAGCGAATCGCATTTGCAGCGACGATTTGTCACCATACTGACGTTGGGGGAAGAGTGGCCGGTTCTAATGCTTCCGACTCTACTGAGATTTATCAAGAAGGCCTTCGCATCCCACCAATGTACATGTATGAACAAGGTAAAAGAAATGAAACCCTTTGGCGGCTGATAGAAGCAAATGTTCGAGTGCCTGTGAAGGTTTTTGGAGATATTAGAGCTCAACTCGCAGCTTGCAATATAGCAGAGAGACAATTTCTGGACCTGGTGAATGAGCATGGCGTAGGTACAATGTGTGATTTCATGGTCGATTTTGTCGATTATACGGAGCGTGTCACTAGGGCGGCTTTATCAGATCTACCCGATGGAGAGTGGAGTTTCGAAGACTGGATTGATGACGATGGTGTAGATGTTGGAAAGCCCATACGTCTATTCGTAAAGTTCAAAAAGCGAGGCGATAATCTTGAGGCAGATTGGACAGGGACATCTGATCAAGTAAAGGGTGCTATCAATAACACGCTCTCTTTCACAAAGGCGGCAACCTATTGCGCGGTAAAATGTGTGCTTCCTAACGACGTGCCGACAAATGAAGGCTTCTTTCGTTGTATTCAAGTGACGGCACCTCCGGGCACAATAGCAAATGGAGTGCTCCCAGCTGCCTGTGCGGCCCGCGGCTTGACGGGTTTTAGAATGGTGGATTGTGCGCTTGGCGCGTTAGCGATGATGCTTCCTGATAGAGTCATGGCTGCCTCTGATGGCGGTAACACAGGTATTTCAATTGGTGGCTATGATGCTGCGAGAAACCCGTTTATTTATGTAGATTTTGCTTGTGGAACCTGGGGAGGTAGGCCTTGGGCGGATGGTCTATCGGGTAACTCCAATTTATTTGCGAATATGGCCTCGCAATCAATTGAGGTCTGTGAGGCTGAAAACCCAATCGAAATACTGGCATACGAATTTGTAGCCGATAGAGCTGGCGCAGGGAAATTTCGTGGAGGAATACCATACCGAAGGGATTATAGATTAGTCGAATCGGAAGCGGTTTTGCAGGTTCGTTCGGATCGCAACGTATATAGGCCGTATGGATTGTACGGAGGAAATCCGGGAGCGCCGTCAAAAAATACAATGAACCCTGGTACTGAAGATAGGGCACTGGACTCGAAACTTACAATGACCATGCATGGTGGCGAAGTCCTCAGACATGAACTGGCTGGCGGTGGCGGTTGGGGGGACCCTTTGGAACGTGATCCCTGGCATGTATTGCGCGACGTGAGAAACGAATTCGTTAGCATGGAAGCTGCGCAAACAGATTATGGTGTTGTGCTGGATACCAAGAATTGGTTGATTGATGATGAAGAGACGGAAAAACTCCGTTCTAAAATTCGTAAATCTAGAGTTGGAAAAGCGGCTGAGGTTTTGAGAGATAATTGGCCTCGACAAGATGCAAAAGGAGCTGGACCATGACGGCTTTCAGAGTGGGCGTTGACATAGGGGGCACGTTCACAGACATTGTCTTTTTGGATGCGAAGGGCAATTTATTTACAAAAAAAGTACCGTCTAGTGTGGATGATTATGCACGGGCCATTGTAGAGGGTATGTCCGAAGTCTTCGATGATGCAGGCATAGAAGCTGGGGATGTCGAGGAGTTGCGGCACGGAACTACGGTTGCTTCTAACGCTATTTTGGAATTGAAAGGTGCAAAAGTTGGCCTGATCACGTCAGATGGGTTTAGGGACGTATTGGAGATACGGACGCTGCGCATGCCTCTCCTTTATGATTTGACTTGGGAGAAGCCCCCAGCACTTGTAGAACGGTACTTAAGGCAGGTTGTACATGAACGAATAAATGGGGAGGGCAAAGTAGAGCGAGCCCCTGACGTAAAAGAAATAGAGGAAGTTGTCGATAGATTACTATCGGAAAAAGTAGAAGCTATAGCCGTTTGTCTCATTAACGCCTACGCCAATTCCGAGCACGAACACCTTATAGCTGATGTCATAAAGCGAAAGGCGCCTGGCATGCCGTTGTGTATCAGTTCGGATGTCTTGCCGGAAATGAAGGAATATGAAAGGACCTCTACCACCGTAATTAACGCCTATGTTCTGCCGGTTGTAGGAACATATCTATCAGCTCTTCGGATGGGCTTGGATAAAAATGGTATTTCAGCGCCAATTTATCTTATGCAATCTAATGGTGGTCTGACCACCTCGGAAACAGCCACTCGACTGCCAATGCACATAATTGAATCTGGGCCTGCCGGCGGCGTTATAGGTAGTCAAGCAATTGCCGATGCATCAGGAATAGACAATGTTATTACGTTCGACATGGGGGGTACTACAGCTAAAACGTCGATGATAACTAGGGGGGAAGTTACGCGCGCTCTAGATATGCAGGTTGGAGGCGGTATTATGCATGGCTCGCGCTTGATGACGGGAGCCGGTTATGCCCTAAAAGTTCCCGCTATCGACTTAGCAGAAGTAGGGGCGGGAGGTGGCTCGATACTGTCTATAGATGCTGGTGGTTCACTGCGAGCGGGGCCAGAGAGTGCGGGGGCATCCCCGGGGCCCGTTTGTTATGATATGGGAGGAGAAAACCCAACTATAACCGACGCTAATGTGATACTCGGTTACATCAACCCCAATCATTTGGTTGGGGGCGCGTTGAAGTTGAACAAGGATAAGTCAGTCAAAGTATTTGAAGAAAAAATTGCTAAACCACTGGGTCTATCGTTGGAGATGGCGGCCCACGGCGCTCATTTGATCTCTGCTTCAAATATGATTAGAGCAATTAAGTCGGTCTCTACCGAACGAGGGCGAGACCCCAGAAATTATGCTTTATTCGCTTTTGGAGGAAACGGCCCGCTATTTGCTACAGGTATGGCTCAATCAATCGGAATAAAACGTGTAATCGTACCGCCGTCTCCTGGCTTGTTTTCTTCGTTTGGGCTTCTTTATGCTGATGTTGAACATCATTACTCGAGAACTTTTCGTAGGCTCCTTACAGAGGTTGATGCTGAAGAATTAACGAGGGCTTGGGAAGATTTAGCGAAAGAGGCTACTGATGAACTTGCGGGGGAAGGGTTTAAGGGAGCGTCGGCGGTGGTAGAAAGGTCCGCGAGTCTGCACTACAAAGGGCAAATATATGAGTTATCTGTTCCGGCGCCTAGCGGTAGTTTTGATGGAGCAAAAATACGAGAATTATCGGAACGTTTTGGCCAGGAGCATGAGCTCGTTTATGGGCATCGAGCTGGACCCGAAGAGCCTGTAGAACTGGTGAACATTGCTGTTATTGGGCGGGGAATTCCCAACAGTAGTAGGGTTCCGGAAAGGTTTTACGCCGAAACTGCTGCGAGACCCAATGAAGGTTCTCGTAAAGCCTACTTTGGAGCTGAACACGGCTGGCTGAATACTCCGGTGATAGCAAGAGAGGATCTAAAAAAAAGCACGTCTGGACCGGCTATTGTTGAAGAGTATGATGCCACTTGTTTAGTCCCACCCGGAGCCAAGGCTTGGCTAGATAAATTCGACAATATAGTGATCGATCTATAAGAGAGAATTTGATTACATAATTATTGTAAAAGATTGTACACTGCCATAGTTGGAAACAGTCGTGGGACGCAGTGGAAGGTATTTCAAAAGATGGCCATAGAAACTCCGCGTCCCGCTGTGTTCCTTGATCGCGATGGAGTATTGAACGAGGATAACGGGTATGCATATCGCCCAGATCAAATTGAATGGATAGAAGGAGCGGCAGAGGCCGTACAGCTTCTAAACAAACTAAATTATCTAGTATTTGTGGTTACGAACCAATCCGGCATAGCTCGTGGCCTATATACGGATAAAGACGTTCAGGCATTGCACGCATGGATGAACAACAAATTGCGAGAAATAGGTGCTGTTATCGATGATTTCCGTTTCAGCCCTTATCACCCTGATTTTTCTGTTGATAAATACAGAGAATTAGCCAACTGGCGAAAACCATGCCCGGGAATGATCCTTGACCTGATGGCCAAACGGGCCGTTGATGCAAGGCATTCATTCCTAATAGGTGATAGATCTTCTGATCTGACAGCTGCTCGTGCAGCGGGAATCGAAGGATTTCTATTTCCTGGCGGTGATCTGCATGAATTTGTTAAGAGGATTGTGGATAAACGCGGCGTTTTAAGCAAATAGAGTGGCTTTGAAAATGGTTGCTGACCGCAATCATTTCTTAAAACAGATATTGTTGCATTGGAGAAAGTATTGGCAGATGGAGAGAAATAAAAACGATGTCTAATCGAAAAACTTATCTGGATTTGATTACTCGGCTAGGAGGTAAGAATATAGCAGTAATCGGAGATGTTATGCTTGATCGCTCGTTTTTTGGTGTCGCCGAACGTTTCTCCGCTGAAGCGCCAATTCCAATTGTGGATGTGAAGGAGCGGCTAGAACAATTAGGCGGAGCAGCGAATGTAGCCAACAATCTTAGTTCTCTAGGGGATAAACCTATTTTGTTCAGTGTCGTAGGAAATGATAGAGATGGGCTGCAATTACGTAAGTTGATCAAAAACAACGTCACAGAGGAGCAATTTATTTTTACAGATGATGAGAGACCAACCACCGTTAAAATGCGAACATTTGCGCAAAATCGGCAGATAGCGAGAGCTGATTTTGAGAGTTGTGAACTAGTGCAAGAGGACATATGGGGAAAAATGACTGAAGCCTTGGCGGACCTTGCTCCTAGCCTTTCGGCAATAATAGTGGAGGATTATAATAAAGGTTTGTTATCTCCGCCATTCATAAAAAAAATACTAAAGATAGCTCGACAGGCAGGTGTGATGGTTTTGGTTGATCCTAAATTCAAAAATTTTTTCGATTATGAAGGAGTCACACTTTTTAAACCTAATCTTAGAGAAATATCCCGAGCTACGTCTATGAAGGTTTCAAGTATCCAGCAGATAGAGAGTGCTGCTAGCCATCTGCTTAAAAAATTGAATTGCGAACACGTTATGGTTACGATGGGAAAAGACGGGGTAGGTTTGGTTGACAAACATGGGAAGTTTTTCAATAAACCCGCGTTTGTCCGGATTGTGAATGATCCAGCTGGTGCCGGAGACACAGTCATAAGTGTTATGGCATCCGCTATGGCTTCGGGCGCAAGTGCAGAGCATGCAATGACGATAGCCAATTATGGAGGGGGGCTAATATGTGAGAAAGTTGGTATTCAACCGGTTACTTCTGATGAGCTAAGCGAGGCTATAGTTCGGCATGAAGCCGATTGTTGAATACGATAAACTTCAAGAGTTAGGGGTTATAGGTTTGGGTGGCAACATTTACATCGCGAGTGTTATTTTTTTGTCTGCTTACAGGGTTTTAGGAGTAAAAGTTGATAAGATTAGTCAGTATAGTAATTGTTGGCTTAATTGTAATACCCGCAACGCAATCTCTAACTATTTTTTGTGAACTCAGGGCGGCCGAGTTACGATCTACTAATGACAAACATTATACTCGTGGTCCTAATCGAAGTCCGCCAGGCATGTTTGGTGGCAAAGGCAAAAAATTTCGAACGAAAGTGATCCAGGCTCCGAAGAGGGGTCTGATTGTTTCGGATCCACAACCTCTTTTCAGGGCTGCAGCCCTTGATAGGGAGGCTAGTGCAGCTTGCCGCGAGGGAAGATTGCGGCGCTTTGGGGGAGGGATAGCTGAATTCGCGGGGAGAAGATATCCCGCAGCGACCTCTTTGGATATGTCACGAAACATAGGGGTGGAGTTGCAGGAGGGTGTTTACATCTTCGTAAGCGAGGGCTCAACTGGGTGTCAGGTTTATCTTTTTCAGCAATAAGCTCTGTAGAGCTTTTATTATTGTGATAATTTTGCCATCAAACTTTATATATTATCAGGGCGTTTTGGTTAGCAAAATTGGGGTATTTTAATGACAATTCGTGTTGGAATTAATGGTTTTGGGCGGATAGGGCGATTGGCAATGCGATGCGCTTGGAACTCAGACTTGGAGCAATCGGGGGCGTGGGGAGGCGGAACATACGACTTAGTTCATGTAAATGAAGTAAATGGGGGAGCGGAGACGGGTGCACACTTGCTTAAATTTGATAGCATACATGGCCGGTGGCCAGTGGTGGTTAGATCATCAGCCAACAATTTGTATGTCGATGACAAACTTTTATCCTTCAGTAGCAAATCAAAGCCGGCCGAGGTTGACTGGGGAGGCTTGGGAGTCGATCTGGTCATTGAGGCTAGCGGTAAGTTTAAAAGTGAAAAAGAATTAAAGGGGTATTTTGACTCAGGGGTGAGAAAGGTTGTTGTCGCTTGCCCAGTTAGGGATGGCGATGCGCTAAATGTTGTGATGGGAATCAATGATCACCTTTATAACCCTACAGAGCATAACCTGGTAACCGCAGCATCCTGCACGACAAATTGCTTGGCGCCGGTGGTCAAGGTTTTACATGAAGCGGTCGGAATAAAGCACGGACAAATAACTACAATACACGATGCAACAAATACGCAGACCGTGGTTGACAAACCGCACGAGGATTTGCGGCGTGCCAGGTCTTCACTCCTTAATCTTATACCGACGTCTACTGGGTCTGCGAGCGCTATAGGTCTTATTTTTCCCGAATTACAAGGAAAATTAAATGGAGTGGCAGTTAGAGTACCACTATTGAATGCTTCGCTTACAGATGCTGTGTTCGAGATGGAAAACTCGACGGAAGTGGATAGGGTTAATGATTACCTAAGAAAGGCAAGTCAGGGACCTCTATCAGGTATTTTGGGTTTTGAAGATTCTCCGTTAGTTTCGAGTGATTACCGAGGAGATACACGTTCGTGCATCGTAGATGGTTTGTCGACGATGGTTGTCAACGGTACTCAGGTTAAAGTGCTTGCATGGTACGATAATGAAATGGGATACGCGAATCGGCTGGTGGAACTCGTAAAAAAGATTGCTTTAAGCATGGATAAAAGATCTGGGGATTAGCACGTGGCGGACATTCGGGGTTATACAGTTGTCACAGCGGCGTATTGGGGCTTTACACTGACGGACGGCGCCCTCCGAATGATTGTCCTATTGTATTTTCATAGCCTGGGTTATTCTCCTTTTCAATTGGCGGCTCTATTTTTGCTCTATGAAATTGTGGGCATTGTCACGAATCTCTTTGGCGGATGGATTGGGTCGCGTTTTGGGTTAAAGGTAACCTTATTTTCGGGTTTGGGATTGCAAATTGTTGCTCTGTTGGGCTTATCAGTGCTGGACCCAGATTGGGAAAAATCGGTTTCGATTGCTTTTGTGCTATTGGCGCAAGGATTATCTGGGGTGGCCAAAGACCTCTGCAAAATGAGTTCGAAAAGCGCTATTAAGCTTTTAGTCGATGACGGCCAACATTCGATACTTTTCAAAATGGTTGCGCTCCTTACGGGCTCAAAAAATGCCCTGAAAGGCCTTGGTTTTTTTATCGGAGGTGTGCTTTTATCGAGTTTTGGATTCGTCTACTCACTATGGGGAATGGCTGCCGCCCTGGCGCTAGTGCTTATGGCGTGTTTATCGTTCTTTTCAAGTACGCTAGGGCGACCAAACAAAAAAACCAAGGTTATGGAGATACTCTCTAAATCTTGGCCAATAAATATTCTGTCAGCCGCAAGAGTTTTTCTGTTTGGTGCCAGAGACGTTTGGTTTGTAGTTGCGGTGCCAGTTTTTTTATACAAAGAGCTCAACTGGGAATTTGCTGAAGTGGGAAGTTTTTTAGCCTTTTGGATTATTAGTTATGGGCTCATTCAAGGAACCACGCCGGGGATAATTAAGAGTTCTATGGACGGATTGTCTCACGAGATAAAAGCCGCCCGTCTTTGGATAGTCATTCTTACATTTGTCACATTGATGTTGGCGCTTTGTATAGAGGTGCAGCAATATGGTGCATGGACACTTATCGTTGGATTAGCGATTTTTGGTTTTTGCTTTGCAGTTAATTCGTCACTTCACTCGTATTTGATACTAGGGCTTACCGGGGCGGATAAAGTGGCACTCTCTGTTGGGTTTTATTATAGCGCGAACGCAGCGGGTAGACTGATAGGCACATTTCTATCGGGCATATCATACCAGTGGGGAGGGTTGTCTGGTTCGTTGTATACATCAGCCGCTTTGCTGGTTCTGGCGACGGTTCTGACATTTGTTTTGGCTTCTTTAGACCGTATTAGGAGGCAAAAGCTTCCAGAACAAAATACGCCTATAGTCCAATAGCTGTGTTTTTAAATAACGCCTTTCTCCTTAAGCTCCTGAATGCGGCTCGTTTCAATTCCTAACTCCTTAAGCAGGCGGTCTGTATCAGCACCTAGCTTGGGGGCAGGTCGTTGCAATGGTTTTTCACCAGAAGATTTTATTGGATGTGCTACCATCTTGAAATGCCCACTGGGATCGACGGGATGGGGAAATTCATGAATAGCGTTTCTTTCGTGGACAAAGGGATTGTTCATGGCCTGTCCAATATCATTTATTGGTGCCGCGGGTACAGTTCCAGCGAATATTTGTAGCCAGTCTGCAGTGGTTTTTTTTGAAAGTTCTTCATCCAACATAGTCTGTATAACATCGCGGTGCTCGAGACGGCCTTTGAACACCTTGAATCTTGGATCCTCTGCCCATCCATCTTGGTTAAGCTTGTGGCAAAGAATCGGCCAAAATTTTTCTTTATTGCACATTATAAATATCCAGCCATCGGCGGTTGTGTAGAGCTGGCAAGGCGTTAGTGAGGGGTGGGCGGATCTGGGTAACCTTTCTGTAACCACCCCTTCATTTAAATACCATGTAGAGAGATAGCTTGTATTGTGCAGTGCGAGATCGAATAGGGATACGTCCATATCCCGGCCGGCACCCGTTGATCGCGCGGCGACAATGGCAGAAACAAGGCCAAATGCCATGGCCAACCCCGTCATCATATCTACTACAGAAAGCCCAAAACGAGCAGGGGGTGTCCCTGGTTCGCCTGTCACAGAAAACCAGCCAGCCTCGGCCTGCATAAGATAGTCAAAACCCGGCCATGTATTCCGAGACCCGGTCCTGCCATACGCAGTGAGATGAGCGCAAACAATTTTTGGGTTGGTTGCTTGGAGCGACTTGTAGTCCAGGCCCAGCTTTTCGGGGACATCGCCCCTCAAGTTGTTTGATACTGCATCCGCTGTCTTTACTAATTCGAGAAAGAGCTCTCGCCCTTGCGAGCTTTGCAAGTCGATCGTCATACTATGCTTGTTGGCATTGAAACTGTGAAAAAATTCACTGTCTTCAGGGCCTAAAAAATGGGGGCCAACCGCTCGAGACATGTCCCCTCCGTCGCGAGGGTTTTCAATCTTTATAACCTCAGCGCCCTGGTTGGCTAGATACATAGTTCCAAAAGGACCTGCACCGTATTGTTCCACGGCAAGTACTCTCACCCCAGCTAATGGTTGCATAAGCAAAATCCTTGAAGATAAAGTCGTTAAGTTATCATAAAAACAGATTTTTTTTCTAGGTGTTATCGAAAATTAAAGTTTTAAAATAAAATTATTGACAGTGCTCAGAACCGCCTCGGTCGCTTCACGATAAGGGCTGTGTCCAGTGTCATCTAATACTATTTTGGCGCATATTCCTCGCACACCAGTTTCAATAGCATCTATTTGTCTAAGCGTCCCATATGCATCATTTCTACCCTGGATTAAGAGGGTAGGGCACTTGATGTGTTCTAGATAACTTTCGATATTCCAGTTCAAAAAGTCTGGGTTTAGCCAGGCGTTACTCCAATTTGCGAAAGTACTGTCTGGATCAGCATGATGTTTGGCCAGACTACTTTTCAAAGGGCCATTTTCGAAAGCCTTTTTGGCTTCCTTGATACCATTTATTGATATGCTCTCGACAAATACATGCGGCGCCTCAAGAATGATGGCTCGTACCACTCTTTTCAACCCACCAGTATGAATGAGCGCTATGGACGCGCCGTCGCTATGTCCATACAGGATTGGATTCGTTATCTCCAAGTCGTCCAGTAGCTTTGGTAAAACTTCAAGAGCTTCTTGGTGCATGTAACATATATCGAAGGCAGTTTTAACAAAGCTCGAGTTCCCATATCCGTGACGAGAGTATGCTAGAACGGCGCAACCTGTTTTATAGTGAACAAGGTCTGGAAAATTTTTCCAAGTTGACAATGATCCAAGTCCTTCATGGAGAAGTACAATTGTGGCATTGTCACCTTTGCTACTGGCAATATAACTATATTCAATCTCGCCACCCAAGATGCTACTTATTCGGAATGGCATTGATTTCATTAACTTTTCCTCATGAAGGGTTTCCGCGTAATTTAAACCTCTGAATTTTCCCAGTGGCAGTCTTCGGCAGTTCGGTTAGGAATTCAATCCATCGCGGATATTTGTAATCGGCCAGGCCTGTTCTCACAAAACCCTGTAATTCTTCGGCCAGTTCGGGTGAGGCACAAAATTTTTCTTTCAGCACCACAAACGCTTTAGGTTTAATAAGGTTATCTTTGTCCGGGTGGCCGACTACGGCAGCTTCAAGGACAGCGTCATGCCTAATAAGCGCCGCCTCCACTTCGAATGGGGATACGTAAATTCCCCCGACCTTCAGCATGTCATCATTTCTTCCACTATATGTCATTATACCTTCGGCGGACATCGAGTAGTTGTCGCCGGTACGGGTCCAAATACCACGGAAGGTTTCTTTGGTTTTGTCGCGTTGCCCCCAGTACATTAGTGCTGAGCTGGGGCCAGATACCTCTAGCACACCAATTTCGTCGGGCCTACAAGCCTCGCCACTGTCATTAATCAATCGAACTTCATATCCTGGAACCGTTTTACCTGTTGCACCCGGCGTTATGTTATCAATTCGGTTTGAAACAAAAATGTGCAACATTTCTGTAGTCCCAAGACCATCCAGAATTTCTGTTCCAAACTGGGCTCGCCAGCGTATTAATAAGTCGGAAGGTAGTGGTTCTCCAGCCGAAACACAAAGCCTAACGTTGTGCTCCGATTTGTTGGGGAGCGCATCGCTGGCTAAAAGAATGGCAAATAGTGTTGGGACACCAAAAAACAAGGTAGGTCTATTTTCAACAAAAACTTTGACGACTGAAGAAGGGTCTGGTGGTCCTTCCAGCAGAATCGAAGTTGCTCCAACAGCCATGGGAAATGTTAGGGCATTCCCAAGCCCATAGGCAAAAAATAATTTTGCGGCGGAATAGATTACGTCTGTTTGGTTCATGCCAAGTATAGGCATGGCGTAAAGTTCGGCGGTAGCTATCAGATGTGAATGCAAATGAACCACGCCTTTTGGTGATCCGGTGGTTCCGGAGGTATAGAGCCAAAAGCAAATGTCATCGGGTTTGGTTTGTACCGTCTCATGTTGAGAATTAGCATTCGTTAATATTGAAGACAGCTCTGCGTGCTCAACCGAATTACCATCTATAATGACAGTTTCAGGTTGTTTGGAATCTCGTAAAACTGTTTCCACAAAGGGTTCTGATATAACCAGTCCAGCTGCGTTGCTATCAGATATTATGTATGCATAGTCTTTTGATGCCAGCCGGGTATTTAACGGTATTGGTACAACGCCGGCCTTAATGGATCCCAAGAAGCATGCAACCAAATCAACGGAGTCCGACATTACGAGAAGCAATCGGGATTCGCGTTTTATTCCTAGAGCCTTGAGAGCGTTAGCGAATCTTCCAACCTTATTTGCAACATCATGGAATGTGTGTTTACCGCTTCTATCTATAAAAGCGATTTTGTCGCTGCGACCGGCCGCGATATTCCTTTCGATCAAATCGTCCGCCGCGTTATATAGGCCGTGCGCGGATAACTTCGTATTGATCATTTCCCACTCCTTGGATCAGCCTACAATTGTTTTATTCTAGAAGTCCTTGATAAAGCATGCATTATAAAATTTAGGCTCATATATATTTGTCATAAAGAATAATCAGTAACTTTGCATAATGCACTTTAGCAATGCGAATCAAAAGACCGAGGTGGCGCTTTTAAATGTTAGAGAGAGCTCTAAAATACCCTTATGCGGTTCCCGAAGATGACTTTATCCTGGTAAACGGAGCTATCCGTCAACTAGATGATGATAATATTTTGTTAAATCGAAAGCCCGTACTGGCCGTCGGATCAAACCGCTCCCCCGAGCAATTACGACGAAAGTTTGGCCAAAAAGAAATAATACCTGTGACCCATGCTAGGTTGTATAATCATGACGTGGTTTATTCAGCGCACGTGGCGGCTTATGGCTCGATCCCGGCGACACTAAATGCTTCGCCAGGTACAATAGTCGACATTGCAGTGACCTGGCTTTCACCGCGGCAGCTAGAACGTATGCATGAAACAGAGGCTGTTGGGGTCAAATATGATTACGCGGAGACGACAGGGCTCGAGATTGAATTGGGTGACGGAAGATCTGTGCCTTCTATAGGGTGCTATATTGGACGGAATGGTGGTTTAAATTTCAAGGGGAAACTAGTGGCTCTCAGGGAAATTAGGGCATTGGGCCGTAAATACGCCTCCTACGACCAGAAATCAATACTTGAATATCTATTTTCGAAATACTGCGGACGAGGAGATTTTGAACGATGGTTGATGGATTTGATAACGGATTCCAAAATTCGACAAAATCTTTCAGGCAAAATAAGCAGTGAATCCATCGTAAATATCCTACCGGCCTTTGGCTCTTGACGAAAAGATGTTGAGTCCCGATAAAATTGGTCTAATTGGTTTCGTGGTTATTTTCATTTTGTCATTTGCTTTACATGATATTGGTGGGTCCCGGAGCCCCAAATACAGAGATCTGGAAAAAGAACCGCGTCGGCCGCCGGTAACTGGCTTATCCGAGGACCGAAGACCATCTATAACCAGCCCAGGACCAATTTTACCGCCAATATCGCCTCGCGACCCCACCTTACAATTGATGCCATCGGCTAAGGGAAACAGCACAGGTACAGCCTTTTCAATTGGGCAAGGCATCTGGATGACTGCTCGCCATGTTCTGGAGGGATGCAAGAAATACGGCATTTTTGTTGGAAAAGGGCGGGTGGCTAGGGGTTATGAAAGGGTGTTAAATCCATATCATGACTTAGCGACATTCAAAACAAAGCCTGGCGGACCTTCATTTAGTTTTGCAAAAGGTGAATTAAGGTTTGGCCAAAATGCTTATCATTTTGGCTATCCACAAGGAAAGCCAGCTGCACTACATTCTACACTGTTGGGGAGAGTTAACATAAGTCCAGGGCGTAAATCTAGGCACAAGGAACCAGTCATAGCTTGGGCTGAGGTTCGTCGTGTTCCAAAATTTTCTGGCTCTCTTGGCGGAATTAGCGGTGGTCCGGTATTGGATAGCGAGGGGACTATTATCGGCGTTTCGGTTGTGGAATCTCGTAGGAGAGGAAGGATTTTTACAGCGGCTCCTAGAGGAATGCAGGATATGTTGCGGCGGGGGAGAGTGGAGCTAAGTTCTGTGAAGGGCGCCAAAATACGAGAAAAAATTAATTCGATGCAGTTCGCTGATATAGGGCAAAGATTGCGAAAAAGACGGTCCGTTTCAAAAGTGGTTTGCTGGGTGGATTGACCAGACACTGAATTTTTCGGTCAAATAGAGGAGAGGGGAGACGGGTGTTCTGGACTGAAGAAATTACGGGTCTAATTTCTATCCGGATCGCAAACCAAGTGACGAAAAACCCAATTTGACATCCATGAACGCCATATAAAAAAATGGGAGAGCGAGGTGTCCCGCGAGTATCTAGTTGAGGGTACAGGATGTGCGACCGCGCCTTGCAGTTTTATTAGACAACAAATATTCCCGTTAACATTAGGGTTAGAAAACCTGGGGCGTTTTTATTTAATGTCATTTCCCAAGACGTTCACGAGGGACTCACTACTCTTTTTTAAACCAGAATATATATCCAATAGCGTTGTCTCCAGAATAAACCGCTTCTAATCCTACCTGGGGTATGGAGTGTGAGTAATCCCACTTGACTCAAATTAGCTGGCAAAGTTTAATCCAATGCAAGGGAATGAAGTGAGTAATTCAAATTGCTAATTCACTGAACATGGGAGTTTTATAATGACAGTAGAAGACGATGGTGGGGCAGCGGCCACAGGTGCGGCAGCAGCTTCGCCGGAGGTAGCGCCGACTGCATTTACTGATGTGATGAGCGCCACTTTCCAACAGGCGATCACCGATGGAGCCCCGCCGGAGGTAGCTTTTGCTCAAGCGGAAGCAGCTTGCACAGAAGTGGCGGTACAAATGGGTGTTCCTGCCGCTGATGTTGCGGCTAATTTGGAAACAGCACAGGCGACGTTTAATGACGCTGTTGCGGCGGGTTCTGACCCTGCTGCGGCTATGTGCAGTGCAGCTGGACAGGCAGCAACAAATATGGGTATGGAGCCCGGTGTTGGTGGCGGTGATGCTACCGATATGATTGCGACAGCCATGGGCTCAGCTTACGAAGCCGCAATCCAGGCCGGTTCTCCGCCCGCCGAGGCTTTTGCAATAGGAAAAGCTGCCGCGGAAGGCATGGCTACGGAGATGGGGATTGATCCTTTAGCGCCAGGCCCATTTTTAGATACGATGACGTCTGTTCAGGCCACTTTTACTGATGCCGTATCATCTGGTGCCGACCCCGCAGCCGCTATGGCGGGTGCACAAGGTATTATGGATGCTGGTCCTGCGCTGATGGGTGATCCCGCACTAGTGGCAGCAAATCCAGCATTCCAAGGACCGCTCGAATCCGGTTTTGCTGGCGGTATGCCCGAGGGATTCGCTCCGCCTGTAATGTCAATGGGGCCAGATGGTACCCTTGTTCAACCGCCGGTTATGGGTGATGCTATGATGATGGGGCCTGGGGGTGTTCCAATGGTTAATCCCGCGATGATGCAACCGGGTGCCATGCAAATGGGTCCAAATGGAGAGTATCAGGCTGCAGATCCAAATTTCTTTCCTCCTCCGCCTTTCGGAGATCCGGCTTTTATGCCGCCACAGGAAGGAATGCCTGGATACGAAGCGTTTTCGGCAGCAGCCCAACAGTGTGGATTAGATCCCATGGAATGTTGTGTTCCTGGATTTGTCCCTCCAGCGGGAACTCCCGGTATGGATCAGCCGGGAATGCCGTCGGCGCCCGTATTCGACCCAGCAGGTGGAGCATTTGCACCACCGCCTCCTTATATGCCGATGGAAGGTTCTGTTGTTCCAGTAGCTCCGGACTCGTTTCAGCCACCCGATCCGGCTTTCTTTGATCCGGGTATGATGCCGCCGGACCCAGGAGGTACGGCTTTTAGTGTGGGTAGTTTCGCTGGACCAGGGGCTCCTATGGTGCAGGGACCTGATGGAATGCTAATGCAAGATCCAAATTTTGCTCCGCCAGATCCGTTTGGAATCAATCCTCCGCCAGCTGGACCCACGTCAGACGGCCCTGTTGTTCCACCAGATCCGTTTGGAACCAATCCTCCGCCAGCTGGACCTACGTCAGACGGCCCTCTCGTTCCTCCTGATCCTACGGGAGGAGGAACAGCGCCAGATCCAGCAGCAGCTTTGGATCAAGCGTTTGTGCCCCCAGCTGGGCCTGACCCAGTTCCAATTGACCCCGTGGCTGACGCTGTGGGAGGTGCGGCTGACGCTGCGGTTCCGCAGGGACCTGCGCCGGCTCCCGATCCGGTGGCGACTCCTGCGGCTCCCGACCCAGGACCTGCTCCTGAGCCAGCCGATGTGCCTCCACCACCAGAAGATCCGGTGGCGGGTTGATTAGCTGAAGTTAGAGTAGATATTTTAAATCTGAGGCGGGGATCGTTAGGTCCCCGCCTTTGTTTTTGATCTAGACATGTGGGAAAACTCACTTGACTCATTCCAGTTAGGAGAGTCAGTCTGTTCTTGACTAGTCGTTATTTAACTTATTTCTCGAGAGGAGTGCACAGTGATACCAGAAATTCACGTCCCGGACGGAGGTCTCGGTAACATGACGCAGGAAGCGGTGGCCGATATGCCACCCGAAGCAATGTCAGGGGCTGACGCAACGGATATTAGCAGCATGCCGCCGGATTGTATGGGTGGTATGGGGCCAGCACATATGGAGAACATGCCTCCTCCAGCGATGGGAGGCATGGGGCCAGCACACATGGAGCACATGCCTCCTGAAACGTGTGGTGGTATGGGGCCAGCACACATGGAGCACATGCCTCCTGAAACGTGTGGTGGTATGGGGCCAGCACACATGGAGCACATGCCGCCAGATTGTATGGGTGGTA
>CAYFGZ010000058.1:0-20037 GCA_964342575.1 uncultured Nisaea sp.
CTAGCATGACAGCAGAGCGCCTTGTGACGGCACTTACTGTCACGAGACAGTCGCGTGCGGTCTACTTGCGCAATTTTTGAATTTCAGGGCAAAGTATATCTATGTTAATCGACAACTTTAAAGACCAAGCCCTCGTTTCGGAATTGGGCACTCGCTGGCGTGGTGTTAGCGACCGGGTAATGGGTGGAATTTCCGAGGCCTCCGTATCTCATGGTGTTATAAATGGTAGACCATGTCTGCATCTGACTGGGAATGTTAGTCTGGAAAACAACGGAGGTTTCATTCAAGCAACTCTCGAACTGACACCTCGACGTCAGAAGCTTGATGCGTCGAACTTTACCGGAGTTCGCCTCATTGTCTGCGGGAACCCTGAGGAATATTCCGTTCATCTTCGTACACGAGATAATGTCCGACCGTGGCAGTCCTATCGGGCGCACTTCGCCACGGGACCAGACTGGAAGTCTGTGGACCTCCCCTTTGATGACTTTGTGCCGTACCGGCTGGAATCGCCTCTCGACCGAACGCAACTTCATCGTATAGGTCTCGTTGCTATCGGACGAGCTTTTTATGCCGACCTTGCGGTTTCTCAGCTTACTTTCTATGCATAGATTTAATTTAACCAATGCAATAAGCCGTTGTTAACTGTTCTGTGGATATTACTCAAAATAAGGAACGTTAACTCTTTTTGTTCTGGGAACGGCCCAAATAAAAATTAGCAGACGAAACGAGTTTTGAATACCGTGCTAATCGTCGAATTAATTTCGATTATACAAACGCCGCGAGTGCGAGAGAGATTACAACAACAGCTGTGAGCGGCCGCCGCAGCTTCAGATACCAGGTCGGCACTTCCCCTTTGTGGCTCGCATGCTTATCGAATAAAAGCATACCAAAGAAAGCCGCAGCCATGACAAGCAATCCAGACGGCGCTGTAATTAACAGAGCGCCCCAACCAATCAACGGCGGAAGCACACTTAGACCAAGCTGGACTACGCGTGATCCATCACTTCGACCTATATCAGCGTCTGTGATTGCTAAGCCCCAATGAATTCCCCCGAGGGAGGGAGGAAAGAATAACACCACCATATGTGGCTAGCGCGAAATATACGTGCTGTTGAGCCTGAGACTCCCAAAAGAGGCCTGCCAGGGCAAAAAAAACAAATGGCATCGCACCAAGTGTGCCCAGCCACTTCGCTACCGTCGGTATTTGAGAATGAGGCAATCCTCGCTCATTCATGATCCGCATAGACTAAACCTAGAGACATAAGTCTGCTATGAAGCATACGTCCTCCACTGCGACGATAATCACTGGACCAGCACAAGAATGTAGTTAAATCCTATTTTGCCTAATGTAATAGCGACCAATGACAAGCTTAAATCACACTCCCAATAATGGGTAAACGGACGAAGGAATCAACCTCGATCATCTAACTACCCTAGTCTTTTCACCTGACCAGACTTTAACTTTCCCTACTTGTTCGACTTGGAAGTTGCGCTTCAATAGCCCGCAAAACACGCTTGGCCGTTGGCGAGGTTGGACTCGAAAACCATCCAACGAGCTGACCATCAGGTGATATTAGATACTTATGAAAGTTCCATCTTGGCTTTGCATTCCAACCGAGCTGTTGGGCAGCCCAACGATATAGGGGATGGGCATGTTTACCCTTTACGGAAACTTTTGATGTCATCGGAAAATCTACATCAAAATTAATCCTACAGAATTTCTTGATTTCACTCTCGGATCCTGGTTCCTGACCACCAAAATCGTTCGACGGAACGCCTAAAACCACTAATCCACGGTCACGGTAGCGTTCCCACAAAGCCTGAAGATCATCATATTGGCGAGTGAATCCGCAACGCGAGGCCGTGTTAACAAGCAACACCGCCTTGCCTCCAAACCTTTTCATTGGTAGCGATTCACCCTCGATCGAGGTGAACTCAAAACTATGGGCGGTTTGATTCGAGGAATCGGTACTAGATGCACCCATAGAGGATAACAGCAGTAAAATGATTGAAATACTTTTTAACACGGTAGTCGACATTGGTGAGATTTTGGGTAGTCAGAAACATGTTACTACATGTACGTAACTGAGTGCGTCACGGATCAATTAATTTCACCATAGTTGCTCACTCACCTCGATATTGTGACTCCCGTGCGTTCGCATGCCAGGGTGTACATACACAGATGCAGCACCCTCGCAGGCCATTTCAAAATCCGGCGACTCTCGGCCAAGCTCATTTGAGATTCCGATATAACTCGCTGAATGGCGTGTTTAGTAACCTCCTAATATTGATTTTTTACTTCAATGGAGGGAGGTTGGCGAAAGAGGTAGGAGTCGAACCTACCGAACGCACATGCGTGCATTCCACCGGATTTGAAGTCCGGGCGCCCCACCGGGAGACGTCGCTCTTCCGGTTACTATGCTAGCAGGTTTACAGCGTCTTTTGGGAAAGTGAAAACTACTAACAGCTGTCGTTCAGCCCATCAAGGTCCTAAACGCCTCGGTTGCCGGTTTTCGAATTATTCGAGCCTGATCGTGTCGCCGGGTATACCCAACGCGATCAAAGTACTCTAGTATTTCGATCACAGCGTTGCGCCCGATGCCAGTGCGGTCGCGATACTCTTTTACGGAGAACTGGCCATCGGAACTTGCCTCAACGACATCTTCAACCACCTGGATCAACTCACGAATTGCCTCTGGCATAAAATAACGCCTGTCACTCACCTTGACGAGCTGCCCTTCACTTGCAGACTTTGCTAGAAACTTTCTCAGCTCTGTAAAATCTAGCCCAAGTGATTCCAGCATATCGTGCACCACCGGTGGTCGAATACCACCGTCGCTTAGCAAGCCTGCGACCTTTTCCCATAACTCCTGATCCGATGCCGATCTAACGATGTCGTGTGTCGGCAATCGTATAACTCCACCATCACGAACGACCTCCCTTTTATCTAACATCACCGCGATTACACTGCCGAATACGGACTCACTGATCCCGTCCGATAAACTAACTCGCAGTTCGTTTTCGTTGACCCCAACTCTGTCAGGAGAACGCAGATGCCATTGTTTTAAACTGTTCTTAATAGTTGATTGAATGGCCTCCCAGCGACCATGTGTGATTCCAGTTCGCATTCGACCTTCATCAACAACAATCATATTTGCTTTAGGCCAAAGCGCTTTGGCCTCTGATTCCGTTAAATTCCATGCTTTCGAAAATCGACTCAGCGACACGGTATCAACTTGCTCCAAAACACTTCGCAGCGACGCTGCTGCCGAGGGTCGCTCCATCGCTTTGATGTAAGTCAACCGCGCACTACGAGACCGACCACGAGTAGTCGGTAATGGATCTAGTACTATCCCCCCACCAATTGTGCGCAGTGCAGATTGATCACGCAGTACTAAATGGTCTCCGCGGACCGTGCTGATAGCGCGATCGAGTTGGATCTGAACTAAACCATCATTCCCGGGCGCAATATCCAGAGTATCGATCGCAATAACACGACCCGTAACATCTGCCGCACCAACGTGGACATGCACTGACGTGCGGTTCCTAAAGCTTCGTTCTTCAGTAGCCAGTATTCTTACCCGTGCATCAAATCGCCTTACCTCGAAACATGCATCTGGCGCTAACACCCAATCACCACGATGGATTCTGGCACGCCGGAGATCTCCTCCAACAACATTTAACGCGCAACGCTGCCCCGCAACTGCTTTTTTTGCTGCGCGATTTTCGGCATGGATCTCTCGCACCCGCAGATTTACACCAAGCGGCGCCAACATTAACGTATCGCCAACACTCGCCGTGCCAGAAAATACCGTACCAGTAACGACCCTGCCGGCGCCTGCTAAGAGGAAACTTCGATCGACCGCGAGACGGAAATTTCCCTCAATTTTGCGGCGTGGTAACTCGCGTGCAGCTCTGCACAAGACTCCTCTTAGGTTATCAATTCCATCCCCGGTCACTGCTGACACAGGTACTACGGGGGCATGCTCTAAACAAGTTCCCTTAAACAGATTTGAGATTTCGGAGGTAACCTCGCTAACTCTTGTTGGCGAGACACGATCAATCTTACTAAGTGCAACCACCCCATGAGTTATCTCTAGCAGATCCATGATCGCGAGGTGCTCTGCTGTCTGCGGCATCGGCCCATCGTCAGACGCGATCACGAAAACAACAAAATCGATGCCACTGACGCCCGCGAGCATGGTACGGATGAAACGTTCATGGCCTGGCACATCGACAAAGCCAGTGAGTTCTCCGTTGCCGAGGTCATGGTAGGCAAACCCAAGGTCGATTGTGAGACCGCGCTTCTTCTCTTCCGGCAATCGATCGGTGTCTACACCTGTTAGTGCCTTCACGAGTAGTGTCTTACCGTGATCGACGTGTCCCGCGGTTGCAACGATCATTACTTTTTACCGAAACTTTCCAGAACTTTCAGCTGCGCTACGAACGTCGACTCGTCCTCAAGGCAGCGCAGATCAAGGATAAAAACCCCACCGTCAATTCGGCCAACAACCGGTACGGGGAGCTCTCGAAACACCTTGGCCAGACGCTCTAATGCCCTACCACTGCCCCGAGCACGCGTTGGTTTGAGGCCAAGACCAGCACTTAGTAGTAACTCACCCGGTTGGGCGCCGCTGCCGATCTGGCTATAGCAGTCGACGACCTCAGCGGTCACGATATTCTCAAACACTGATTGCACTTGTGGCAACAGCCGTTGGGCCTGTTGTCCAATTTCTACTGCATTTCGCACCAGCAGTCGCAAGCTTGCCAAACGATCAACCAAGCGATCTGGATCATCATAGAGACGTAGCACAGCCTCGAGTGCTGCGATGGTCATCTTGTCGACGCGGAGTGCACGCTTCATTGGATTGCGCTTTATACGGCCAATCAAATCGGCGCGGCCGGCAATTATTCCAGCTTGTGGACCGCCCAGTAATTTATCGCCGCTGAATGTCACAATATCCGTGCCATTAATTAAAGTCTCACTAACTGTAGGTTCGTGTGGCAAACCGTAGCGTTTAAGATCCACTAAGGTACCGCTGCCGAGGTCTACGACGAATGGAAGATCATGTTTATGTGCGATATCTGCCAATTCACGCTCCGATACCGCGCTTGTAAATCCTTTAACCACATAGTTACTCGTATGCACTTTCATCAACATTGCGGTCTTCGAGCTGATGTTCTGTTCGAAATCTTCTATATGAGTGCGGTTCGTCGTTCCAATCTCGCGTATTTTTGCACCAGCACGTGAGACAACATCGGGGATCCGGAAAGATCCACCAATCTCGATGAGTTCGCCCCGTGATACGATGACTTCTTTACGCATAGCAAGTGTATTTAAGACGAGTAATACCGCAGCTGCGTTATTGTTTACCGTGGTTGCTGCCTCGGCACCCGTTAAACGGCAAATCCGCGCCTCGAGATGATTGTCGCGATCACCGCGACGCCCTTTCTCGAGGTCGAATTCAAGATTGCTGGCACTGCTAGCAATCGCTGTCATCGCTTTGATAGCCTCTGGTGGTAACGGTGCCCGACCAAGGTTCGTATGCAATACCGTACCAGTGAGATTGAATACCGGTTTAAGACTAGGTGCCGAAAATGTGCTTAGGTGCTGGTTAGCAGCGTCTACGATAGCTCGTGTCGACACACAAGAAGTCGCGGAGTCACCATGACGCACCAACGTTCGGCGCAATTCCTCGGTAACGACCCGTAATGATTCCGCTACTAAGTCATGCCCGTATTGCAGCAGCAACGGCTGGGCCACATCCGAGCGCAAGAGTTGATCAATGCCGGGGAGCGCTGCCAAGTGTTCAGAAGAGGCGTCGGTCATCAGTGTCGCTGCGCAAGTATAGAAACCGGTAAGGCTAGACAACCGGCGCGCTCGGGTCAACGCTGTGGAGCCTTCTGCGACTTACTGACCGTCGTGGCCAAGGACAGAATCGACGATGTAACAAAAGATCTGCTCGTAAGTTAGGAGTAATTATGAACATCGACTGTTGCTTTCCGATCGATTCGAGTCGGTCATTTATTATGGATGGCCTGACGTTGAAAGTGGGTAATATCTATTACGGAATAGAAGGCAGCATGACGAAGCCGTAGTGATACGGTGGTAAATCGATTTGTGGTCCGCACTCAAGCCCTGCGGCCCGAGCCCACTGCAAGAAATCTTCGGGTCGTGGGCGGATCTCCATTGGCGGACCCCGTGGAGTTTTCGGATCATAGTTCCAGTGTATCACCCCTACTTTCCCAGATGGTTTAACGTTCCGTCGCGCCTCGCGCAGCAATTCGACTGGATTTTCGGTGTGCAGAATATTAAACGCCATTGCATAGTCGGCCGAACCATCGGCAAGCCCCGTGCCATCGGCGATAACATCGCGTTCGACATACTTTATGTTCGTGAGCCCAAGATTTTTTGTTCGGATAGCAGCTGCTTTCAACATTCCCGGTTCGATATCGAACGCAAACACAGTTCCGGTCACAAGCGCCGCACTGGCTATTGTAAAAGTGCCATAGCCGGATCCAAATTCGACTAAATTGTGAGCAGACTCCATTAAACCTAGCCTCGCCATAATCTTTGGCGGATCAAAGTAGCTCTCCCACTGATCTTGGCAGGGCATGTTACTTTCCCGAACCTTCATTTGTGAATACACGCAGTTTGCAACGTTTCGTTCTTGGTCATAGAGGATTGGTCAGTATTGCATTTTACCGATTTAACTCAATAACAGCAGGAACCTCAATATTGACACCCAAACCCTATAGTTCCGTAGCACCCAATAGACCGGTATCCCGAACATTAGGTTCAACCTCTATTACTCGTTACCGATTGGGTAACCCACAGAGGATAATTAACCACTCTCTAAATAGAGTGTTCTCGCGCTCGTGAAAAATTAATCGCCGCTGTATGATCGTGGATATATTCAAAAGTACGAGCTTGAACGATGGACGAGTTAAAACCGACTAAAATAATAAACTCTGATCATCATTCAGTAATTGAATTTACCCGTTCATATACTCGGCCGACTAATAGTGACTGCGCTAATGCGGTTTCACTTTATTACGCCGTCCGAGACCGTTTTCGTTATGATCCATATACGATAGACCTTACAGTGGAGGGCCTCCGTGCAAGTCGCGTACTCCAAATAAATCGGGGTTGGTGTGTGAGTAAAGCGATTCTACTGGCAGCGTGCTGTCGCGTGAGTTCAATTCCCGCCCGTCTCGGGTTCGCTGATGTACGAAATCATCTTTCCACGGCACGTATGCGCGAGCGAATGGGGACAGATATATTCATTTGGCATGCTTATACCTCTATTCTGATCGACGGCAGCTGGCGCAAGGCGACGCCGGCATTTAATGTTGAGTTGTGCGATAAATTCCGACTAAGACCACTCGAATTCGACGGCTCTGCAGACTCCATCTACCATCCTTTCGACCTCGATGGTCGTAAGCATATGGAATACGTAAAGTACCGGGGAGAATTCTCAGATGTTCCCCTCGCTGCCATCACCGATGATATGACCCGGTTGCATCCCGGTTTTTTCGGACCGGCAGTTAACGGTGATTTTGAACGTGAAGTGTCTGAGGAAACTGCATCGTTCTGATCTGATAAATGACTCATAAGAGGATCACTAAATCGTAAATGCAATTGTCTTAATTCAGACAAAACACGGCAAGATCAATACAGTCGCCGAACAGCTCGCAGACATCCCAGAAATTTCTGAAGTCTATTCAGTTGGAGGTAGTATCGATGTTATCGCTATCATTCGAGTACGCGACAACGAAGGTATCTCAGATCTCGTAACGCAGAAAATGTTGCACATAAATGGAATCGAACGGACTGAAACAATGGTCGCGTTCAAGGCATATTCAAAACACGATCTTGAAGGCTTGTTCTCAATTGGATTGGAGCATTAGTCAACTGTGAGTATTGCTCAGCCCCATGCAGATCAGTTTCGATCAATCGGGATCCACACCTCTCCATCGACACGTGCTTGACCGTCGGTCACGAGTTTTAATAGGTGCGCGTAGAGTGATTTCTCTGCCATCGCGTGCAGCGACGTATCGACATCGTCGTAGACGATCGGTAACAAAGTTGATATCGGGCAAGGTCCGGCAACAGCAAGGGCGTCACTGACTTTTCGCTCACGCTTGAGTCGATGCGCAATCAACCTCCTGACCTCGGTATGCGGGACCTCGATCAAATCCCCATGACCTGGAGCTAAGTGTTCCAAGTCGTAATCCAACATCCGTTCGAGTGACCGAATATATTGGGCCATGTCACCAGCAGGTGGAATGATAACAACAGTTGATCCACCCATAACGTGGTCACCGGTCAGCAGCATGCGGTCTTCTTCAATTAAATAACACACATGATTGGCAACATGTCCCGGCGTGTGTACGGCCCGCATTTTAAACTCGTCCGTGCATAGGCACTCGTCGTCGATTACGGCCCGCGCCTTGACGAAGCTTGGATCCTGGAACCCGTCATTAGGGATTATGTTGCCGATCACTTCGGCACCCGTCGCCGCGGCGACCGCTTGTGCTGCCGGTGAATGGTCCCGGTGCGTGTGGGTAACAAAAATCCATTTCAGTCGATCGCCGACTAAGTCGACGAGCGCGTTAATATGTGAACCGATCGCCGGTCCCGGATCGACCAGCGCGATGCGCTGGTGTCCGATCAAGTAGGAGTTAGTACCAGGCCCAGTCATCAATCCCGAATTTGGTGCAGTTAGACGCCGCACCCGCGGGGTCAGAACTACCGGTACGCCATAAGGAAATTGAGACATAAGGTTTAATTAATAATAGTTAAATGCGCTCAGACGTTCAGACATCGACCGTATCAAAAAATCTGATACTGGGCTCACTAACACACATCTCCGCCATCTGATCAAGCGCACCAGTTTCTTTACGCCATCCTAGATATGCTTCATATTTCGGGCGGGTTTCCCAGATTTCAATAAGGACCAGGTTTCCCGGATTATCTTGATTTTCGACAACGTCAAGACCCAAACAACCGTCGTAGGCACGAGTGTCGGGGAGTAATTCTTTAAATGCGCCTTTCGCAACATCTATAACGTCTGATTTTAGCTGGATTTCGAGTAATACGGTACAAGACATAATGGGCTCCTCTAATATCTTTCTAATCGTGTGTTTTGATAAAGTGACCGGACGATATTAGCGCCGACCGGAACCGATGTATACGCTTGCACTTTATCACTTAGCAATGACCGAGTAGTAATTATGGCAACACCGGGCGTAACAGCTCTGCGTGGACAGGTCGCGACACCTCACAAAGCGGGAAATTAATTTTTTTGATACTACAAAATCAAACACTGCCTTAGCGCTGTATTGTTTCACCTAACGCCAGGCGAATGCCGGTTGTTCGTAGTGCGCGACCCGAGTTTGACGTCCTCCGATACAGACCTCCCGGAATTGAAACAAGATTGCGGCGGTTGGTGCCGCGATCCAAGTAGTCCCTACTGGCATACGCAATACCGGTGCACTGCCATCAACCTCTTCTAGCATTGGCGCGTCTTCGCGCATAAATTCCGCGATCGGGATCCGGTGGATTGAATCAACCTCTTCTTCATTAGCATTAAAGTTGCGGTGCGGCCCGATCCAAACGACCACAGGAGTCATAATAAATCCTGACCGTGTAATAAAGTCGTCGAGCCGCCCAACAACAGCGCTTGAATCAAGATTGAGGCCCACCTCTTCATGCATCTCCCTCAAAGCTGCCTGCTCCGCGCTTTCGCCGCAGTCAACACGGCCGCCAGGTAAAGCCCACTGACCTGGGTGATTACGCAACCTCGAGGAGCGTTTAGTTAAGATCAATGCGGCCTGTGTCTGCCACTCGGTATACGAAGGCATTCCATTCAAACACGCACCAAATCCGCTATCTGTTATAGCTACAGCGACCGCAGCGCTACGACCCTCGTCGCTCAAAGCCTTTGTCGCTTTGAATGAAGCAAGATGTCGAGAGACCTTATCTTTTAACTTTGCATCACATTCCATAGCACAGAAACATGTCACATTAGAAAAAATCTTGCAAAGGACTGGATCCCACAAGCAACAAGATGTGACCAAAACTGGGCAAGCTTAGAACCGGGCTGATGAATTATTTACGCTAACGACGGAACGATAATCACTATCTTTCGATGTTACATAGGGCGGACGTCACTGCGAAACGCATTCCTTCAACCGGCTTAAATCAAAGGTCGGCCTCGCATTCTTGCGATACTATTATTCGATCGACTCACACTCGCGCGTCGGGCCGCCGAAATACATCTCGCAATAAGTTTTCGTGAGCGCTTTACCTTTCAGTTCGGCAATCACAAAATCTGCCACCGCGTTCACTTGGCGCTCATTAAGATACTTTTTCCCTTGAAGTGGTCGATTATGATCGTCACCGGCAAAGTCCTCAAAAGTTAGATCATAGCATCCACCATTCTTATATGAATGCCGGTCGAAATAGGGCATATTCGTACCTGGGCGGCCGCACTTTATTACGATAATAAGCTGCTCGCGGCTCAATGATGTCTCGCGCAATGACGTCGCTGCGCCGCCATACCCGGTGCCGCCACCGCCATGCCATTTATGGCAGCCAAAACAGTTGGCACGCTTGGCCGTCGATAAGCCGTAGCTCGTCAATCGAGCCACGTCGACCCCCACAGGGGGACCAACTGCAAACACATTCATTGAGAACACGACTGTGATCGCGACAAGTAATCTACTCAATAGCACAAATAAGTTCGCACCAATTGTTGTCGCTCCAGAAAGACACACAAAAACTTGCGGAGACTGATCCCTACAAGGAAAAAACAAATAATACTTGCCCAGCTTCCATATCTTTCAGCGCAGGTGTAGCAGAAATAAACCACAGAGGCCATGCACCACCTTTCCCAGCTAATATCGCTATGTATTGCTTACCCTCGATCTCAAAACTAATCGGCGGCGCATTTATCGCGGTGTTGGTGCTAAACGACCATAGTTCTTCCATCGAATCGGAATCGATAGCGAATACACGCCCATCAGGTTCCCCGCCGAAAATTAAACCACCTTTAGTTGCCAATAAACCACCGTACATGGGGTAGGCGGTTTCGTACTTGCCCGCGACTTTACCTGTGTTCACATCCATCGCCGTAACACTACCCGTTATCACCGGACCCATTTTAGGTGCACCACCTAGAAAATATTCGCGTGGCTGCCACGGTTTTGTAGTGGGCACGTTAACGTGCCCACTACAGCTTTCGATGACCGGGATGTAGTAACGGTTGCGCCCAGGATCGTAGGCTGTTGGTGGCCAATTCTTCCCTCCCATATTGCCCGGACAAGAGGTGCTTTCCCGTTGGTTACGAGATACCGACGAGGCGGGGTTATAACGCTGCACGTCGCTATCGGGATCATAATCGACCGGCCGACCGGTGTATTTATCTAACCCGGCAGTCCAATCGAGTGTTTTTACAAACGGCGTGCCCCATAAGAATTTGCCATTTGTTCGGTCTAGTGCATAAGCAAAACCATTTCGATTTGCGTGCAAAACGATCTTCATTGGCTTGTCATGCACCATCGTATCAACCAACGTCTGCTCATTTACGCCGTCGTAGTCGTAGGGGTCATTTGGAATGTATTGAAAATGCCACTTTATCGCACCGGTGTCAGCGTCGAGTGCAAGAACGCTGTTGGTGTAAAGGTTATCTCCTGGACGATACGCGTTATCCCAATCCGGTGCTGGATTACCAACGCCCCAGTAGATTGTATTCAATTCCGGATCGTAGGACCCATTGACCCACGTCGAGCCGCCACCGTGTTTCCATGCATCGATACTATGCGCCTCCGGGCCTGGCTTCCAAGTCTCGCTCCCGGGTTCCCCAGGCGCCGGTATCGTGTGTGTGCGCCAATCCCGCTCTCCCGCTAGAAGATCCGTCGCATTTAACCATCCACGAATCCCATAATCGGCACCAGAAACTCCGGTGATGACTTTATCTTTCACAACCAAAGGGGCAACAGTAAGTGTTTCTGAAATTGCTGGATCAGCGACCGGAATTTCTTTTTCGATCTCCCCAGTGTGCTTGTTAGTTACGATCAATCTTCCATCGAGTGCGTGTGAAATAACCTTGTCACGCCATAAGGCAACACCGCGATTATCAACACCACAGCATGTCACTGCTGCTGCCCATTCGCGATCTGTGTCTGGATCCATCTTCCAAACGAGTTTACCGTTTTGACGGACATCGAGCTTATATACGCCACCCCACCCGTCGGTGATATATACATAGCCATCTTCCGCAAGTGGTGTTCCCTCAAGTCCCGCGTGTTCCCATACCCCAGCGCCCTCTATACCACCGACGATGTGTGTAAATGCGACCTTAAGATCCTTAACGGTCTTTTTATTTATCTCGTCTAGGCGTGAGAATCGTTGCCCGTCTAGCGAACCATGATGAGTAATCCAGTTTTGCGGATGCTCCTTAGCTTTGACAATGTCCTCCCACGTTGTAACTGTGTCCGCCGCTTCTCCTACTCTGATCATCAGGCCTAATACAGCAATAATGGCTAATTTTTTCGAAAATCTCTGTCCCATTGTCCATAACCCCACGATAAACCGTTCAACAAAAAGAGAATAAAAGTACTAACCGACAAAGTCCACGGATCCGGTTGTTCACGATCGAGGGGATCCGAAGAAACTCGCAATCTCAGCTTTGTTCGTTTTATACTCGACTGGAATAACGAGATCACCCCATGAGTGCACTTCCGAAAACAGACCTGCCTGGCGCGGATCTGGGCTTTGGGCTAGTACCCATCGAACCCTGCGTGTCACCCGATTATTTCGTATCCGAACGCGAGAATCTCTTCCGCAGAGTTTGGATGAATCTTGGCCATGAGTCCGAGATTCCTGAACCTGGCGACTATGTAGTCAAACCGATCCCAACGCTAGGAGTTGAAATCCTGCTCGTACGTCGTAACGACCTTAGTTGTGGGGCGTACTACAACGTTTGCATGCATCGTGGAAATAAAGTCGTGCGAGACGAGGCACATGGAAATTGCTCAGGGTTTAGCTGTGGATTTCATGGTTGGCGTTATGATCTTTGTGGACATCTTGTCGACGTACCCGATGAAGAACAGTTTATTGAGTTCGATAAGAAAAACTTTGGCTTACGACGACTAGCTGTGGATACCTGGGAAAACTTTATCTTTGTGTTCCCAACACCAGATCCACCCTTGCAACTAAGAGCATGGCTAGCCGAAATTGATGTGGATATTGCTGGTGGACCGTTAAAAGGGTTAATTCCCACAGGTCGCTTCCGGGCACAAGTCGAAGTTAATTGGAAGGTATTTTCCGACGCTTTCTGTGAAGGCTATCATGTCGGTTACATTCATAAACGCAGTCTCGCAGGATCGTTCATCAGCGAAAGTAATCCACATTGCCATATATCGGGAGTCCGCCTATATCGCCATCACAGCATAGTGTCAATCCTCGGAGGCAACCCAAAACACACGCCATCCGCAACCGAACTGCTAATTGGGAAATTTGGAGGCGGAAGCTACGGTTCGGGAACAACAAAATTCGACCATTTACCTGAAGGGCTAAATCCCGAACGCGACCCGAATTGGAATTTCGACATCGTTAATGTGTTTCCTAACTTTGCTATCCATGTTGGTGCAGATTTCGCTTACAGTTACAACTTTTGGCCGGTAGCTGCGGATAGAACTGTGTGGGACGTAACTATTTATCAAACCCCACCAAGAAATCAAAGCGAGGCGGTAGCCTTGAACTACATGCGTGTGCTGCTGAGAGATTCCCTGCGGGAAGATGTCAACACAACCGAAGCCTCTCAACAGAACCTTAATGCCGGAATCATGCAGGGCATACCGCTGAGCCAGCAAGAAGTGGTTTTACGTCACCGCTATAAAGTCGTCGAGCGTTGGTTGGCAGAGGCAAAGTAGCGATGAAAACCGTAGGCTTGCCCTCCGAATTTTCCGATCTCTCAGATTTAACTAACGACTGGGCCCTGGATGGGATGGCCGCTCTAAATAAAGCTCGCTTGCAACATTCGATGAAAGAAATCGATTTTTTCTATCAGCGTATGCTCGAACGTATGGATGCGATCATGGCTTACCTACAAAATTTACCAACCAATATCACGTTATCGCCAACTGATCGTAATCTTTATAATCTTGCCTGCGCTTATATGGAAGTTGCTCCCGCAGTTGAGCTTTTCCGCGATCCAGATGTGCCGGACGGATTTCCAGCTGAACGATTTATGATCTTAAAATAGGCGTAGAGACTCTACTACCTTGGAAAAAATATGAATGATTTGCAAAAAATACAAGCACACTGGCTGATACGATTAGGCGTCCTGCTCTTTTTACTAGGACTTTTCGTAGGTTTAGCTGTGCCAGTTTTAACAAATCCACGGATGGGGTTAGCCAGCCATCTCGAAGGGATTATTAATGGCATTTTTTTGATCGGACTCGGTGGGATTTGGGACCGCCTAGTGTTGTCAACACTCTGGCTAAAGAGCCTTTTTGCACTCCTTATTTATGGTGCGTTTGCCAATTGGTTGGCGACCTTTTTGGCTGCAACCTGGGGTGCCGGACGCTCTATGCCAATAGCGGGGCAAGGGCAGACTAGCGATCCGACAAAAGAACTGATCGTAGATAGCTTATTGTTCTCCTTATCATTGGCAATGATAATTAGCTGCGTGCTGCTTTTAATCGGACTTAGAAAAACCCTAATTAAAAATAACAACCGATCTGTCTAAAGAATTAAATTTTGCATACCGCATGCTCTAGAACCTTTGTACTTTCCTAACATCGACGCTGTTGCCCCCAACCATCCCAATGTGTGCACTCTCGTCCAGGCACGCGCTTGGCTCGCTTAAACTCTAATCCTACCGTGTATGCTACTGGGAGAAATGCAGCTTGGGTTAACGTCCCTGGAAGATCCAAAATTTCTGCTACTTCTTGCTCGAATGGTACATGTATAGTGGTCAATACGGTCCCAAGACCACGCGCACGCAGGGCTAAAATAAAAGACCATGTGGCAGGAAGAATTGAAGCATATAAAGAAGCTTGCGGAGCAGGTCCCGCGTGTTCCATACGGCCCTCAATACAGGGGATAACAAACATCGGCACCTCCGCGATGTGATCAAACAAATACACCGAGGACTCAAACAAGCGTTCTAACTGAGCCGCGCGAAAATCGTCTCGAGTTTGCTGCAACACACCGCCTAAATACTCATCTGGAACAGCTTCGCCCATATTATAGGTTTCGACCGCGCGTCGATACATGTTTGCTAGTGCCGCGCGTTTCTCTGGATTGGTTACTACAATAAAGTGCCATGTCTGACCCAACAAACCAGTTGGAGCCTGCACTGCAATCTCAATGCATTGTTCAATCAACTCAGGTTCTACTGGGCGAGTGAGATCAAGACGCTTACGAACAGCACGTGTCGTTGTAAGCACATAGTCAACACTAGCAAGATGCATATCTGCGAAGTTCATAACGACCTCCTGAAGCTATTTCTTGGCATTAGGGTAAAACAATTGTGTACCTCCTATCTCGAAAGAAGCAATTGCCTCCTGCCCTGCCGAGCTCAGTAACCAATCGATAAATGCTTGGCCTAAAACAGTCTTCACGTGCGGATGATAGTCAGAGCTTACCAAAATGACACCATATTGATTAAACAACTCAGGATCGCCTTCTACCAGAATCTCAAAGGCTTGTTGATTTTTGAAACTTATCCACGTCGCCCGATCGGTAATCGTATATGCATTTTTACCAATCGCTATGTTAAGGGTGGCACCCATACTGCTCCCGGTTTCCAAGTACCACTTTCCATTACCCTCATCCAACTTAATATCGGTTGAGCTCCACAGTGCAAGTTCCTTTTTATGCGTTCCGCTACTATCACCTCGCGAGACAAATAACATGTCACTATGTGCAATGGCTACGAGCGCTTCCGTCGCTTGCTTGAGGCCATAGATCCCAGCAGGATCCGATTTTGGGCCGATAATCACGAAGTCGTTATACATCAAATCAAAACGTTCGCGCCCGATGCCTTCGGCAACAAATTTTTCTTCATCAACTCTGGAGTGTACCAAGAGCACATCAGCATCACCGTTACGCGCATTTTTTAGCGCCTGGCCTGTACCCACCGCGACAACACGCACCTGAACGCCGCTAACTTTCGAATAAATAGGTAATAGATAATCGTACAAGCCAGAGTTCCGCGTCGAGGTCGTCGACTGCAACACGATGAATGGCTGATCCGCGTACGCTGCCACGCCAAACGCGAGGAGACACAAACCTAAGTAAATGTTTCCGAGAAATTTCTGCAGCAATTCTTGAATCCTTCTATTCAAATAATATGCCATGAACAAACGCGCGTGCGGGCTCCGATCGAGGGGTGCTTAGAAACTCATCGACAGGTGTGTGTTCTGTAATGTTACCCTTATGCACAAATATCACGTCTCGGGCAAGTCGCTTCACTTGTCCTATACTTTGACTAACAATGATTAATTTGCGGCCAGCATGCATAGCACGCTGGAGGAGCTTTTCGATTGCGAGAATTGCAGCCGGATCTAGACTAGCCGTCGGCTCATCTAAAAACACTATCTCGGGTTCTACTGCCAACGCACGGCACACTGCAATCCGCTGCCGTTCCCCTGCAGAAAGTACCCTTGCTGAGCGTTTACGCAATTTAGATAGATCGCCCTCTCGAAGTACTTCTTCAAGCCTAAGAGAACATTGCTCCCTATTAAATCCGCGCGCCTGAAGCGCATATTCGATGTTGGCCTCGACTGAACGTCGCAAAAGCACTGGTGTTTGGAATACCATTGATTGGCGTCGTGCAATCTCATCTTTGGTAAACTCTCCGGACCATTTCAATGTTCCGGAAGAAGGCGTAAGGAGGCCATGGAGTAACCGTACAAGCACACTTTTACCCGCACCGTTATAGCCCATGATTGCAGTACAACCAGTCGATGCAATCTGTAAATTGACGCCGCGAATTATACGGTTACCCCTATCTTCATAAACTAAGTCTTGTACATCTAGCGGCAACATTGACGCTAGATGTTTATCTGGCTTTTTACTAGACTTTAAAGGCTTTATGTCAAGCATAGCTCCTCACTTTTCCAAAGTGTCCTACCAACGTGGCCATAGCATTCATGGCTAGTGCAAGCAGCATCAATATAATCCCCAACGCCAATGCTAGATCGAGGTTCCCCTTAGAGGTCTCCAAGGTAATAGAAGTAGTCATCACGCGAGTGACATGATTGATATTACCGCCGACTATAATCACTGCACCTACTTCCGCAATTGCTCGCCCGAATGCGGCTAAAATAACCGTTATCAGACTGAATCGAATTTCGTTGATCAACGTTGCGAGCTTCGCCCAGCCGCGCACTCCCAAAGAGCGTAACTGTTCGTCATAATCGGCATTAGCATCCTCCACAAACTGCCTCGTCAAGGCAATGACGATCGGGGTAACTAGAATTATCTGAGCGATGATCATCGCCGCTGGGGTATACAACATTTGCAATGACCCTAATGGTCCAGTTCTCGATAATTGAAGATAGACTATCAATCCAACTACAACCGGTGGTAACCCCATCAACGCATTAACCAGCATTATCGAAAACTCGCGGCCAAAAAATCTTCCAACCCCAATCGCTGCTCCGATGGGTAGCCCGATGACAGATCCAATAATGACCGCGGAAATACTAATCCGCAGTGAAAGCAAAACAATTTCAAGTAATACTCCGTCGAGACTAGCGATCAGATGCATCGCTGCGGTCGTTACTGAACTAACATCAAACATGGAGTCTAAAACGTAAACCCGATCTGAGAGTAAAGATAAGTTGCACTTCCTTGACAGTTACTGTTTGGCGCATCCCGCATAAATTCACCAGCAAATAAGTGTGCAGCCCCACCTTCAAGTCGAATACGGTTAGGCACTACTTCCCAGCGAACACGTAACTCGACCTGTTGACCAATAAAACTACCGCTCCTACCGCTAACATCGCGCAACCCACTCGCCGTCCAGGAATCAAACTTTGATGCTAACCAAAAAGCGCGGTATACGATAAAGCTGGATACCGAAGGACCCGGCTTTAGTACCAAACGGAACCCTGGCGTATTGATATTAGACCGGGCGAACGGTCCATATATGCCGGTCGGGCCAAAATCGAATCGACGTGCACCGAAAAGCGTATCGAAACGCCCATTCTCTCTGTCATTAGCCCGGCCATCACCCCCTGCGTAATCGTATTGAGCGACCAATCGAGGATGCCACGGAAGTGCGAAGGTGTAACCGAGCGCTACGTGCTGGAAAATTGCGAAATGCTCTAAATCCGTAACGTCTACCGAGGAAGTCGACGAACGCGACTCGCCAAATTGGAATACAGATTCGAACTGGTAGTCCAACGCCGACAGTCTCGGTTTTCGGTAAATGCGAAACCCAACTGTCGAGAGCGTACGATCAAGTGATTGCCGATCGGTAGAATCGTTCTCGTCAATTCCGAAATAGAAGAACTCGCCATTATCGCCCCAGTTGAATGTGTCGGCATAATATAAACCCCAGAATTTAATGCCCGAGTCTTCGTCGTCGAATTCAATTTCGTTATCACGAAGCGCCCCGAACAAATTCGGCTTTCGATTAACAGGTAAGGTGAAAAATATGCGGACACGACGCTTACCCCGTCCCCACCATTGCCAATCAATACCAGTATACGCGTTGGCACTATTGCGAAACCGATTACGCGCGACGAAGCGTCGACTTCCAATGTCCATTGTGAAACGTCCGATCGTAACAGTACTTTTACCACCTAGACCTAAGAAACCTACATTTTTCCAACGAAGAAACCCTTGTAACAATTCTGCGGTGTTAACCACTCCAGTACTCAGTGGAGTACCTACGTCATCGAACGCTGCTCGCGCATCGATCATCTCCCCTGTAATCGCGGTATCGCCACGGTAGAGCGTCGCCTTAAGCGTAGTTCTTAGCACCAAAATCTGATCGCCACCGTTGCGACCGGCACGAAACTGCGAGTCGAGCGTCTCGTATCGTACTCGGTGCGTACCACCCAAGTTGAGCCCTAACGGCAGACCCAAGGCGTTATGTAGGGGACCAAATGCTACTGCCTCAGCCGTCTCAGCACTGAGCTTTGTCGCAAAAAAGAGTATCAGGCTAAATGCAAAGATATATGCAATATTATACATTTATTGTTAGCTTACGTTCTTAGCTAAACTGCAAAGTTTTTATTATAGTACAGAGATTAGATGCAATGTATTATATGTCATGTATTACATATAATATCCAATAAGTGCTTTACTACCAATGGATAAGTCTATATTTATGCTCGCTCTTTTGATGCCACCGATCGACCTTCCCGCTAGGCCAAACTCAACAACGAACTCACTCGGGACCACTGGACCTACTAGTACGAACTTCTTATTAAGGGGATCTAGACCTGAGATCCTCGCACTCTAGTCGCTGAAAATGCACCGGCACTGCGCGCGCCTAATTCGAGCACGCCGTAGGTCAAAATTTTGAGGAAAAGTAAAATTCCGAAACGAGACCGGTAAACTTGGCGACTCTAGTGCACTCTATTGTAGGCAGGACCGAAAATCTGATGCGTTCTACGACAGTTACAATCTGGATCATTTCTAGGCGCTAGTATGTCTGCCAGGGATAAACCCAAGAACCTACAACAAAGGCGTTCTACACCCGCTTACCAGTTCTATTAAATATGATAGGGGAAATCTTGCACTCTTATGAGAAAATACAAGCTATGTTTACCCAATTAAATTTTGCGGCTTAATATTAGTGAGCAAACTGGAGCCAGGCCGCAACAAGACTGAATCGGCACATATAGATTTCGACGCAGTAGTAATCGGTGCCGGTTTTGGCGGCTTATACACACTATATAAACTACGGGTTCTCGGATTCAGCGTTTGCTTGTTTGAGCGAGGCTCCGATGTAGGGGGCACATGGTATTGGAACCGTTATCCCGGTGCACGTTGCGACGCACCAA
>CAYFGZ010000059.1:0-20004 GCA_964342575.1 uncultured Nisaea sp.
CTCTCACCTAACTGGATATTGTAAAAGGGGATCTGTAAAAAGATCCCATATTTTTTTAATTAATATATATTTATATATAGGTTAGGTATTTAACAGTAGGAGAAATGTTATGGAAAAAACAACAAATAATAAACCAAAATTTCCAACGGAAGTTGTAACTTTACCGAGTAAAGGGTTGATATATGATAAAGACTCACCTTTATCTTCTGGTGAAGTTGAAATGAAATATATGACTGCTAAAGAAGAGGATATATTAACTTCCCCAAACTTAATAAAAAAAGGTATAGTTTTAGATACTCTTATTAAATCATTAATCATATCACCAATAGATTATAATCAATTAATAGTTGGTGATAAGAATGGATTAATGGTTGCTGCTAGATTATTAAGTTATGGAAAAGATTATACAGTAGAAATAAGTTGTCCACAATGTAGTGAAAAACAAAAAGAAACTATAGATTTATCTGCATTAGATTCAGTAAAGATTGATGATAAAGAATTTTCAAATGGTAATAGATTTGGATTTACATTACCACATTCTAAAAGAAGTGTTGAATTTCAAATACTTGATCATAATACAGAACAAAAGATTACAGCTGAACTAAAAGGACTAAAAAAAGTAGAAAATAGAACAGGTGTTAGTCATGAGATGACAACAAGATTAAAAAATCTAATATTATCAGTAGATGGTGATACTAATCAAGGAACTATTAGAAACTTTGTTGATAATGAGTTATTAGCTCTTGATTCGAGGGCTCTTCGGTCTGAAATAGAAAGAGTCCAACCAGATGTTGATATGACATTCTCATTTACATGCTCTTCTTGTTCGCATGAAGATTATGAAATGGGGATGCCGCTTAGTGCGGACTTTTTTTGGCCTAAAGCCGGCTGATAAACCCCTAATTCACGACTCAATATTCACTCTTATACACTTTTCTTCAGGTGGATTTACATTTGATGATGTTTATAATATGCCAGTATGGTTACGAAAATTCTATCTTGGTAAATTAGCCGAAGTTAAGAAACAAGAGAACGCACAATACAAAAAAGCTTCCACAGGAACGCCAACTATCCACAGACCTAATATTTCTCGAAATGGGTAAATAACTTCTTATTTCTTATAAAATTGATATTTATATATGAGATGAAGTATATTTTATAGGAGATTCAACATGCCAAAATATGTAATAAAAGAGGGTGTGGTAGAGAAGTTTTTAACCTTTTTCTTTAAAGCCGCTGTAAATAAAAAAAATAGAATGATTAAAAAGGCATTAAAAACAGATCCTGAACTTGCTAAAAGGATGGAGAGAGTAAAAGAGACATCTGCTGATTTGGCTGAATATTTACAAACACGAAAAGATTTAGATTACTAAAGAGATATTAAATGGCCAAAGACAAAGATAGAATATCAAATTATAATAGATTAGTATCTGCTCAGAAAGCATTAACAAAAGAGGCTGCTAACTATAATGACGAACTAGATCTTTCTAATAAAGCTTTAAAAGATGGTGCTAAAGCTTTACAAGCTCAAGATAAGATTATGCAGAAACTTGGTAAAGCTGGTAAAGAATATTTAGATAGTATTAACTTCTCCAATAAAGCAGGTGAAAAGTCAAATACATTTCGAAAGCTAGAAAATGATATGCTTAATGCTACAATTAGAGCATCTCAGGAAATGAATGAAACAAATATGACACTTCAGAGTAGAGCAGAGGCTAGATTGGATACTTTTAATGAATTAGCTGCGAGAGCTGATGCGTTATCTTTTAGTATGGACAAACAAAGGGCATATGCATTTGAAATATCAAGAGCTGAACAAGAGATATTAGATTATAATAAACAATTAAACGATCCCACAAAGAAATTAACAGATGAAGAAAAGAAACAATTGGAGCTTAAGATTGAATCAGCCAAATTTGATAAAAAGGCCTATAAAGATGCTCAAACTAGAAGTGAGGCATTGGAACGACAAGAAGAAATAATGAAAGGTATGGGGAAAATATTTGGAATATCATTAGAAGATATTAAATCTAAAGCTAAAGATATAGAAGCTATATTCATGAATGGTTGGACAGTGGCATTAGCGATTGTTGGATTCGCTTTAAATCAAATAAAAAAAGCTTTTACATTTATTAATGACCAAGTAGGCTCGTTCCAATCATCTACAGGTATACTTGGCGGTCAACTTAATGATGTGGAAGGTATAACAGCTGGTATAGGTGCTGAAATGGGGATGTTAGGTGGAAGTCTTGAAGCTGGTACAGAAGCTGCTACTGCTTTATATAATTCATTTCAATCTACACATATGATTACTAAAGAAAATTCAAGAGCTGTTGCACTATGGGCAACTCATTTAGGTATGACATCAGAAAGTGGTGCTGAGTTATTAAGAACAATGAAGTTTTTAGGTGGATTATCCACAGAACAAACACAAGAATTTGTAGAACAAACTAAACAATTAGCTATACAATCTGGGATTGCTCCAAAAGACGCTTTAGAGGATATTGCAAGTGCGAGTGGTGAAACATTAGGTTATTTCAGAGGAAATACTAAAGAATTACAAAAAGCTGCTGTTTATGCTAGAAAAATGAATATTGAGATGTCAACATTAGCGTCTCAAGCTGATAATTTATTAAATTTTGAATCTTCTATTAGTTCTCAAATGGAAGCGAGTGTATTAGCTGGTAGAGCTCTTAATTTCGATACTGCTAGAAGATTAATGTTTAGTGGTCAACTTGAAGCGGGTAATAAAGCTGCTATTGATCAAATATCAAAGATACATAATTTTGAAAACCTATCTATAATAGCTAAAAAGAAAATAGCTGAAGCTGCTGGATTGGAGTTAGGTGATGTGCAGAAACAATTAGAAGCTAAAAAACGATTGATGAGTATGTCTCCAGCAGAAATTGAAGCTGCAAGAAAACAAGCTGAACATGCCAAATCTATAGTAACAGCTTGGGATAAATTTAAAGGAATTTTAGATAATATGATGATGAGCACATTTTTACCGATAGCTGAAAAGTTTCAACAATGGGTAACCGCAGGCGGTGATTTGGAATTAAAAGCTAAATCAATATATAATTGGTTTAAGTTGATTTTTGCGGTGATGGTTGGAATATCAGCTCTTAAATTAGTTACAGGGTTTGGTAAAATGTTCAAGTCAATAAAAAGTGCATTTAAAACTACTGAAGAATCCGCTACAAAAATAGCTAAAGTAAATAAACCATCACGAAGCTTATTTGAAATGGTATTTGGAAAAAATACAAAACCATCAAGAATAATAGCTGGTGCTGCTGCTATGGTATTAATGGCTGGAGCATTTTTCATAATTTCTAAATCATTGAAACCATTTCAAGAATTAGATTGGGGTGCATTGGCTAAAGCTGGTATAACTATGGGTGGATTAATGATATCTATGGTTGCTGTAGGAGAACTTTCTAAAAAGTTTGGTGCATCTTTATTGATAGGTTCTGCTGCGATAGCATTATTAGGAGCCGCTCTTATTCCTATGGGAATGGGATTACAAGAATTTGCAAAAGCTGATCCTGCTGCTATAATTGGTCTTACTGGAGCTTTGGGTATTTTGGCATTAGGTATAGTTGGATTAGGAATGTTAGTATCGGGCCCACAAGGAATAATTGCATTGGCAGGGTTGGGGGCTTTATTATTAATGGTTGGTTCTTTATATTTAGTTGGAAAGACATTGGATCCTGTAATACCAACATTTCAAAAATTTAGTGATTTAGATGGTGGGAGATTAATACAAGCTGCTGCTGGAGTTGGGGCACTTGGAATTGCACTTGCCGCTTTTGGTGGTGGAAGTGCTATGGCTGGGGTTGGTACTTTTATAGGAAACTTATTTGGTGGAGATATGGTATCAAAATTTGAAAGATTTTCTAAAATAGGGCCTGGAATAAAAAATACAGCTTATGGTATAACAAAATTAACAGAAAGTTTGAGTAATGCACAATATTCACAACAAGCTGCTGAAGTAGAGAGGTTATCAGATGCTTATGATAATTTAGCTGATTCTATATCTGATGCTAATTCTGCTCATAGAGGTGGTGGAGTTGCTGGGGGTATTAAAAATTTATTAGGATTGGGGAGTGTAAATTCTATTAGGGGTAATAACTCTAGTTCTGATAAATCGTTGGGAGACCTTTGGCAGCAATTAAATATTATAAGTGGTAAATTAAATAATCAGCAAATAAATATGGATGGTAAAAAAGTGGGTTCAGTATTATTAAGCTATAATAACAAATAAGAGGGAAGTATAAATGCCTTTAATGACAATGAAAAGTAAATTAGCAGTTGGAGCTGGAACTTATGGCGCAGGGTTAAAAATTAATTCTGCAGAAAAATCTACACCATCTCTTGAATCTGTTAATTATTTTTCAGATATTCATGCATCTGGATTTACAATGAAACTTGGTTCAGATAGTCCATCTTTATATAAACTTGATACTTCAGTACATTCTGTTGGGGCAGGTATCCCACCATTACCAACACCATTTAAATCAACTAAACATCAAATGGGAGAAGCTCCTGAAATTAGGTCATGGTTTAGTGATACATATGCTACTGGATTTACAAAGAATTTTGATACAGGTATCCCAAGTCAATTCATACCTCAAACTGATCATAAATTATCAACGTTAAAAGTTACTGATTGGTTTGATAATAAACACGCTAATGGGTTTCATAGTAGAATGAAAACTACAAAATTTAATTTAATAGATGCTGCTTCTGGAATTTCGAATATAGTACCATCTGATGGATTACTTGGTAATTTCGTAAAATATTCCGATTCTATTGTCAAACATAAATCAGACCAAACACCTTTAACTAAAAAATCAGTAACTTTACCTGGTGGGATAGTTAAAGATGTAGATAGTCAATATCTATTTAAATCAGTAGAAGATATAAGAGCTTCGTCTGAAAATCAAAATTTCCCATCTATAGGCGCTAGGCAACCATATGTTTGGACTGGTATTGAAGATTCTCAAAAATTCCCTGCTAGTTATAAATGGTCAAATAGGATGTTACCAATTGGTAGGATGGATAATGAGGTAGTTAGATTAGGAGCTTTAATGTATGATTCTACTATAGCTCTTAAATTTGCTTTAACACAACTTGTATTACAAGTACAAAATCCTAGACCAGAAACAAGATTATATGATTTAACAGGTCTTGGAATATTTTCTTCTGCATTTCTTGGGTGGAGTGGTGTACGCTTACCTAGACATTTCAAGGGAGCATGGAATATGTATGGAGATTTTGAAACACAACATAAAGGTCTTGGCTTTTTTGGTAAAGATGATTACAATCACGCTGGACCATTTTCACCAGCAGCACCTCCTGATAATGACGCAGGAAGTGCACTCAAACTACTTGACGCTCCCAATAGACTTATAGCTATACGTAATAATTTATTTATTGATGGAAAAGGTAAAGGAGGTACAGATTTTCCAACCAAAGAACTTTATAATGATAATTCTGGCGCTTTAAGGGGAAATAATACACCAAGACCATCATCCGTAGTTGGAATGGTTGGAAAAGAAGGTGAAACTGTAGTTGATAAGGCGGTAAAAGCTGCAAATACTTTAATGAAATATGGGGCAAGAGTAGCTGGAACTGAATTAGTTAAAAGTTTAGGTGGTAACTTAAAAAGAGGTGAGGATATACAAGCTAGATTAAGAAGTTACCAAGATATTTCTGAAATAGCTAAGAATTCTGAAGGTCATGATCCAAATTATGATGCATCTACAATTAAAGATACATATGGGAAAGTAATGTTTAAAGATTCTATAGAAAATAGAACTAAATTGAATAGTAAAGAAGATAGAATAAATGCTGATGGGGTAGTCGGTAGTTCTAAATATGAAAGTTTCAACCTGATTCCATTTCATTTTCAATTTAAGACAGGTCAAGAATCAAAATATATACAATTTAGAGCTATATTATCTGGAATAAGTGATAGTTTTTCTGCAGAATGGAATGGGCAGAGTTATATAGGAAGGCCTGATAAAATGTATACATATGGCGGTGGAGAAAGAAAGATATCATTAACATTTCAAATGTATCCAACAAGTAAAACAGAATTAAAACCAATATATGAAAAATTAAATCAATTATCTGCACTTTGTTATCCAGACTTTGAATTGTATGAAAATGGAACTGATACATCTGGGCATGTAATGGTAGCTCCATTTGTTCATTTTACATTAGGGGATTTATGGTCGAAACAACCTTGTTTAATAGAATCGGTGTCAACAACTTTTTCTGATAATACCACTTGGGAATTGGATGATGGGAAGAGATTACCTAAAGATATATCAGTAGGGCTTGAATTAACATGGTTAGGTAAACAGATACCATCTATGAATTCAAAATTTTATGATTATGTATAATTAAGGATAAAAAATGGCAAATAGATATAAATATAGTAAAATAAAAAAGGATAGGCAAACTAAAAATAGAGTTCTTGAAACTACAATTTATCCTAAAATAAATGAAGAAGAAAATGATATTTATATAACAGCTAAATATGGTGATAGATTAGATTTATTAGCGAATAGATATTATGGTAATGTTGAATTGTGGTGGATAATTGCACAAGCAAATCATATAGAAGGTACAATGTTTGTTACACCTGGAACTCAATTGAGAATACCACAATTAGTTGAAAAGATATATAGTGATTTGAATAATATAAATAATAATTTATAGAGGTTATATTAATGTCTTTATTTTTATCTAATATTCCAAGTTATATTCAAGAAGAATTATTTAATAGGATGGATGAAAGCGTAGATTCAAATAATTATGTTCGTACCAATTGGGTTAGGGCTAGTTCTTGGATGGCTGATGGTAATGAATCCGCTCCTATATTATTTGGTGGTGAATTAGGTAAGAATGGTATTGCATCTGGATTTGGAGAGATTTATTCTGGAACAGGTCTTGGTAAAGGAGATTCTCATAAGCCAATGGCTGGTATAACTGGTTTAACTGTCAATACATTTGGTGAATTGGGAAGTACTAGAAAAGCTACACTTGATTTTGTAGTACATGGATTATCAGAGTTAGCAAAATATAGTAAATTTTATCTTTCGGCTGGTGCTACAATTTCATTAGAATGGGGATGGTCAAAGGTGGGTAAGATGATAAATTCACCAATAGCTAATAATAAAGATAATATAAAATCAGCATTTCAAGATATTAATAAAATTAGAGCTCAAGGTGGTGCTAACTATGATTGTTTTATTGGATTGGTTACGAATCATACTTGGACTATGAGAACAGATGGTGGGTTTGATTGTAATATAGAACTTGTAAGTCATGGAAATGCTTTATTAATGACGCCGATTGCGGCTAAATCCCCAAGTATAATAGGGGATATGTCACATCTAACAAAAAAAGATGCTACAACAGATAAAGTAGATGGTAATATTAAAAATTATGGGTTTAAAGAGGCTATGAAAGGATTAAAAAATTATCTCTCAAACCTTCAAAAAGATAAACCTAATGATATAGTAACAAGGCAAGTAGATGTACCAGTAAATGATATTTCAATAGCTATTAAACAAACTTATGTATCTTGGGGTTGGATGGAAGATAATATTATTAGTAAATTTCTTGGGTTTAAAACTGGTGAGGGGGTTATATATGACTTTAGGAGTATTGAGGGAACGGAATCTGTTAAAATAAAAAATCATGAAAAATTAAGACATAGAGATCCTCAATGGTTTTATATGAGCCAAGCGGATGAAAGTTTATCTGGATTTGGTAATTCTGGTACAATTAAAGGATTTAATGCTGGAGAAAATTTAGGGTATTTACGGCGTATATATGTTAATGTTGACGCTATTCGTATTATATTTGGTGGTAATCACCAAACTATTGATGATGCTATGACCGAAATGTTTGATAGATTAAATTATAATTTTTGTGATTTGTGGGATTTAAGGTTGATACAAGATGATACTGTATTAACAAGAACTAAATGTGTTGATGTTAATAGAACTGAAACTAAGGTAGAGGATTTTAAAGGTGTGAGGAGTGAGAAAGGGAGTGCGAATGGTCTTTTTTATTTTCCAGTTGGAAGAAAAACAAGTATAGTACAGGCTTGTAATATGTCATCAACATTACCTGAAGGTATGGCTATTTCCGCTATGTATGGTAGAAATCAATCTACTTTAGAAACTAAAGAGGATAAAGGTGCTGTTGGTCATACCAAAGAGGGTTTTGTAGTAGGAAAGGTTGAGGCTTCTAAAGGTGTGCAACAAGGAAAAACTAGAGATACTATTATGGATAGTGTAGTAACACCAGTTGGTTTTGGAAACGCAAATGGTGATTCGGAATCAACACCATTAACAGAAGGTGCGGTGCCGGATGCATATCAGGAACTTATGCAGGATATGGGAGCAGAAGCTTCAGGGGAAACCGCACCATTGACACCAACCCAAAAAGCACCCATAGAATTAAATAACTTATATAATTCATTTTCACCTAGTAGTACTTCTCAAAATATGAATTTTGGTGGTAAAGATATATCTACTGAGAAGATTGCACAAGAACAAAAAATTAAACAAGAAGAGAAGCAACGAAATATGAAAAAAATTGCTAACTTCGCAGATACAGAGTTAGTAACTCTTAGGACACCTCTTACTGAAGCTCAATATGATCAAATGAAGAGAGTTGTAGCACAAGATTTTAATTCTCCTGATTACAAAGATACAAATTGGTTACTTCCAATTGAAATTTCATTAACTTTAGATGGGATTGGTGGGTTCACTTATGGTAATGCATTTCATGTTGATTATATTTTAGATGAATATAAAGATACAACTATATTTCAAATGACATCCGTAAATCATACATTAGATACGAGTGGGGTATGGACTACGGAAATTAAAGGAATGATGAGAGCGGTAACATTAAAATCACTAAAAGAGAAAATTGAGGGTTAATAATGGCGAGAACTGAAGCTATAGAAAATAATTTAAGAATTGCTTTTGATATTTCTGATGAAAATTGTGGAAATTGTAAATTTTATATTCCAAACGATGACAGTTTAAATAGTGGTGAGTGTGTAAAATGGAAGTTTCCTGCAGAAAAACAATTTGTTTGTGATAGTTATATTACGGGATTTGAAGATGAAGAGGAATTTGGAAGTGAGCAAGTTCCACAGAGTGTTAAACTTGGTAGAGAGTATGAAAATGCATTACAAACACCATTATCAATAAATCATTATGCAACGCCATATCTACCTAACCCAACAGATAAAGATTATAAGAGAAAATATATAATTAGATACTTTGTTAGACAAAATACAATTAAATCTAGTAGTATTCCAATTATAGAAGTTAATAAATCTCAATTTAGTATTTTGAAAGAAGATTTTTATCAAAAAATTAAACTTAGATGGAAAATAGCTGGTAAGCTTGATGATAAAAAGTATAATAATAAAAAATTTAATTTTATAACAGAAAAGGGAATTATTAATGCGAATAAAGATACTTTAAAATTTAAAGATAATGAGATGAACGGTATAAGAGAAAGGTTAGGAAATTTAGTAGAATTTTCTCAAAATAAAAAGTAAAAGGACTTGATTATTTCTAATTAATGTTATATATTATATCCAAAGGTTATGTGTAAAATTGTAGAAACTAAAAAACAATTCGAGGGATTCTTGCAATTATATGAGAATTCAGATGTTATTCTACAACCAATTTTAACTCATCATAAATTACATCCTAAAAATAATGAGTTATGTGCGGTTTTTGTTAGAATTATAGATGGAGATTCATATATCTTACCATTTAATCACGATGAATCATTAAATAATTCAATAGAGTTGGTTAAACATTTTAATTCCGCTGGAAAAATATATACATTGAATAAAAAAGAACTTAATCATACTATTTTAATGGATAATGTAATTGATGTGAGTCTCTTATATTATATAAACAATAATAGACCATTAGATATAGAGGGATTGCATACAAGTTCACATAACTTTATTTATCAGAAATATTATAATCATAAGAATTTAAATAGGATAATTCCATTAGTAAAGCACATAGAATATTATAGTAATATAGTTGGTATTATGGAAGGAATAATTAAAAAATGTAATATTAATGAGGTATTTGATATTTATAATAAAGTTGTTATAGATAATTTAAGTTATATAGAGGACAATGGTTTATGTATCAACTCATCAATATTACCAATTGAACATAAAAGTCATTTAGATAAAGATGGGTTGGTTTATACAGAATATAATTTATACACATCAACTGGTAGACCATCAAATAGATTTGGTGGGATTAATTTTGCAGCTTTAAATAAAGATGATGGAAGTCGTAAACCATTTATTAGTAGATATGGAAATGGTGGTATGTTGGTAGAATATGATTATGATGCTTATCATGTTAGGTTAATAGGTGATATAGTAGATTATGATTTACCTGATGGTTCAGTCCACAAATATTTAGGAAAATATTATGGTGAAGATGATTATGATAAATGTAAGGGGATGACTTTTAAATTATTATATGGTGGGATACCTAAAGAAATTGGAGATAATATCCCGTTTTTTGGAAAAGTTGCTAAATACATTGAAAACAAATGGAAAGAGTATAAAAGAGGATTTTCTGTAAAATCTGATATTTATAATAAGGAGATAAGAGGGAAAAATCTAATTGGTATGAATGCCAGCAAATTATTCAATTATTTAATACAATTAGATGAAACAGAAACTAATATGAATGCTATAACTCGCATTCGTAAGTATTTAGAGGGGAAAAAAACTAAATTAGTGTTATATAGTTATGATTCCTTTTTATTTGATTATTCAATTGAAGATGGGAAAAATATTTTGAAAGAATTAAAAGATGTAATTGAAAATAATAAATTTCCAACAAAAATTAAAGTTGGTAAAGATTATGACAGTATGGTAGAAGCTACGGAGAAAATAAATGGTCTTTAATACAAAAGAAATAGTTAAAGAGTGGTCGCATAGAGTATCATCAGGGATGCCTGATAAAAATAATACGTGGCATGTGGATAAACTTAAAAAACTATTGATTGAGAAAAAATACCCAAAACAATTTATTAATGAGTATATAAGAGTATTGATAAATGAAGATAGAGATTTAACTGGACAGGATTGTGAATCTGGCCAAACTGCTGCTGCTACAAATTGTACTCCAAAAGGTGATGGTCAGGGTAAGAAAACATCTAAAACTATAGGAATGGCGAGAACTAATTCACAAATAGAATTAGAAGATAATGTTTTTTCAATTAAAAAAGCAGGTGATGGTCCTGGTGGGATTATGGGAGGTCCCTCTGGTGGATTATTAAATGAAGCCGCAGGTGTAAATACGAGATTGGCTGATATTGTAGATAAAAAATTAATACAAGATGGTATTATCGATCCAAATAAAGATTCTCAGGGGCAATTAGGTGATTTAAATAATAATTATGAAAAAGCTGTCGATGTTGTTGTAGACCAATTATTAAATGATCAAGACTTTGTAAATAGTGAATTATATGGTAATACTGTAGGCACACAGAAAGGAAAGAAGAAGTTACAATCATTAAGAAATATTGCTGGGACTATTATTGGGAATAAAAAAATGCTTTTACAAGCTCAAGCAAAACATAAATGGAATCCAAATAAAACTACGGTTCAAAGATATATAGGTTCTGATAATGATTTAAAGAGAGCTAGTAAACAAGTTGGAGATTTTGTTAAAAAAACAGATAAGAGTGGATATTTGCTTACACCAAAAGGTTCAAAAATTCCATTTTTCAAAGATGATGGTACTCCAAATATAATAAAATATAAAAATAAAGATGGTGAGTTAGTTTCTGGTACTGTAGAAGATGCTGTAACATACCAAATAATGAATTCAGGAGCTGGTGAAAATGCAGGTGATACAATTTCATTAGCAGAAAATGAAGAAGATTCAAATGGAATTATATTCCATAATATATCAAATAAAACTGAAGTTGGTGACCAAATATCACATTCTACACCTGAACAAGATGTAAAAAAAAGATTGTCTGAATTGGATAAATTAGAAAAAAATAAAAGAATAGATTCAAAGCAGGCTGAAAAGGCTAGAAGTATAATTAAAGTCGGATCTAACGGTAAACAACAATCTGATGCCAATTTAAAAAAATCAAATCAGACAGCGTCTACAACTTTAGATTCTGAGATGAAAACCCCAAATATTAAAAAGGCTGTAGATTACTCCTGGGACAATCAAAAAGAACCTAATCTTAAAAATAAAAATGAACCGGGATTTCCTGATATTAATAACCCAGATCATTGGATAGATATAGAATATGAAGTAACAAATGATAAAGGTGAAAAAATCACAAAGACGAGACGCGGAAAAAGTATTGATAAAAAGAGAAGAGATGCTATAATTAAAAAACATAACAGTTTAGCTAATTTTATTGACTATATGAAAACTGCAGATTCACCGACTAATTCAGAAAATAAAATGATGGAACGTTTATGTAGTAGATTTAAATATTTAAATCCTAAATTAGATGTTCCAAAGGAATTGACTAAACATAGGCAAGATTGGATAGATGCTGATAATACAGAGCATGATGCATTAAATCAAATAAGAGTTCCTATGAAAATTAGATTTAAAAATGAAGAAACGGGTGAAATTGAAGAAATTGATCATGATATAGGATTGGGTAATTCTATTTTAGGTGAAGAAACTGCTACTATGATACATTATCATTTAGCTGATGATGATTATGAAGATATGATACTTAAAGAAACATCTATAACGAATAATGGTGGAACTAATGTAGATGGTGATGTGTTGAAAAAATGCTTAGGTATTGATAATAAATCCCAATTTCTTGCTGGGTTTGAAAAAGGAGAAACCAGACTTCAAAGAGATTCCAGTAAAAAAGATAAAGATGGTAACCCTTTAGGTAATGTAACTGGTGTTATAATTCAGACATTTGCATTAGTTTTAGAGAAAAATCCAACCCCACCCCCAAATTTAATTAAGAACAGAAGAGTTGTTGCTGAAAAAAGATTTAGGCCAACTGGAGGCAAGATGTCAAAATTATCTAGTTTAGGAAAATGGTCAGGAGAGGGTAAAGAGGATGGAATGCAAGATTGTTTTGAGGAAAATAGGGCTAAGTAATGCAATCACAATTATTATGCACATTCACAACCTCATCCGAACTTGATAATCTTGTAGAATATATCAGCAAAAATCATGCTATTATGTTCAACAAGATATATGTATTTGAAATTGATGGAAAAGAAGATGAGTTGGTATGTACATATAATGTAGATTCAGTTAACACGCGCTCTATTTTAGAAAAAACAATATCGTTACATAGAAAGAAGCAATCAAATACACTATATACAATCAACGCCTTGAACGCATTAATAAAAAGTTTGAACAACGGACAACTTGACAAAAAGTTCCCAATTAATTGGAATGATTATAAAAATTCTTTATTATTAGTAAATAAAGATTCTGGTTTTATTAAACACGATACAATCCTCAAAAAAATAGTCCATTTAGATAAATAAAAGCAAAAAAAAGCAAAATAAAGCTTGCATGGTATGTGTCAACTGTTGTAACGTATATTGTAAGGTTAATAACAAAAGAAAGGGTTTTAAATATGACATTTGTTTTTGAAAAAGATACTTCCAATGGTTTGATGGAAGTGGAATACACAATAAGTTCTGTAAGTAATAAACCAGCAGTTATTGAAATGACTATTAATGGTAAACATCATCAGGTCAATTGGATGTCCCACGAAGGTAGGGCTTGGTTGATGGATTTGTTAACTAAAGATTATGAAGAGGTTGTGAATTGTACCTCTGTTAATAATCATTCTTAATTAAAGAGAAGAAAGTTAAAATGAAAACAAATACATTACTAAAATTTAAGGCCAATAAAACTGATAAGTATAAAGGTATTTATAAGAAAGTATTTAAAATACTAAACAATGGATGGTGGGAATGTACTTTTCAAGGTGATGAAAGTGTTATTATAGATGGTTATTGGAATTTATATGTAGAAAATGAAGATTGTACCCCAAAATATGTAGATTGGGAAGATTTAGAAAAATTAGAAAAAATAAAAGGTTTAGAAATTATTTCAATAAATGGTTAAGAAAGGAAAAAATATGACTATTACTCAAATTATTAACGAAGCAACACAAAATCCAGAGAACATCAATGAAGATGGTTCTGTCAATTGGAACTTTGTCGATTCAGATTTATGGTTACATCCTGAATCTAAGAATTTTACAGATAAGGAATTGATGGATGGTTTAGATAAATTTTTATTAATAGAGGGTATAATTGACTAATGGCCATAATATGTAAAAGTCCATATAAAAAACAAGTAATAGATTTAACAGGACCTGAAGGTAACGCATTTTACCTATTAGGAACTGCTATGAAATTGTGTAAACAGATAGGTTTTTCAGAACTGGCTACACAAGGTATTTTAGAAGATATGAAAAATGGTGATTATGAACACCTTATAACAAGATTTGATTACCATTTTGGTTCAATAATAGATTTGGAGAGATAGATGGAAAAACAAGAAGTATTAAATAAGTTAGAAGAAATTAAAGCTTTAGTAGACACAGATTTTTTAAATAGAAATACAATAGAAGGTATCGTGAATGATATTGAGAGTTTGATATTTAATATAAATGTTAACACAGAGGATTTTTAAGTAGTGGGTGGATTTTATCGTAAACCATCACAAAAAACTATGGATATGCGAAAGGCTGAATACTCTGAAAAGTATAAAGCTGAGCTAGAATGGTTTGCAGAAAATCTTACAGAGGTTTCAAAAGATTCATTTATGACGGATATGTATAAAATTTTATTAACTGGTGGAAGACCAATGTCAGATAAGATGGTATCTATTATTCATAAAAATATGACACATTGGAAATATGATACGGTAGAGAGAATTAAACGAGAAGAATCTATGGCGCCTATAATCGAAAAAATTAAAACATTATTAGATATAGTGGAAACTGTAGATGGGGAAAAAGTACATACGAGATACTCTGCCTTTGGATTTGTAAACTCAATTTATAAACAAGCTAAGAATAGATTATCATTAACTGAAAAGCAAATGCAGGCTTTAAACAAGACTTTCAAAAAATATAATGAAAAGTTAGAAAAAAAATTAGAAAAAAATAAAAAGAAAGGCAATAAATGAAGTTTAGCGAAATGAAAGAAAAGTTAAAATTAATCAATAAGGAAAGTAATCCCCAGCTTAATGAGATACTGAGTGCTATTGATGTTACAGAACGATTGGTTAAATTTAATCGTGATATGGCAAATGGTTCATTAAATCTTAATGATTGGGATGAAACTGAATTAGAATTTTTTATGGAAGCTATACCCAAGCTTAATACAGATGGTATTAATATGGCAATTGCTTAAAAGATATTGACAAGTTTAGTTATTTAGTCGTAACTTATAGACATTATATAAGGAGTTAAAATGGATATTATAACGGAAATCCAGAAAAATCAAAAAGAGAAGATTATCATTTCTACCAATGAATATAAAGGTCATAAATATGTTGACCTACGTGTTCATTATGAGGATGAATCTTCTAAAGAATATAGACCATCAAAAAAAGGTATAGCTTTATCTGCTAAAGTAATTCCACAGATAATCGAAGCTGTTATGGATGGATACGAAAATATAAAGTAGGAGTAGTTTATGAAAATTGGTATTATAGGTAATGGATTCGTAGGTTCATCTGTAGCCTTTGGATTTTCGGCACAAACTGGTTGTGATGCTGATGTAAAAGTATATGATAAGGATGAATCTAAATCAACTCATACTTTATCTGAAACATTAACATCAGATTTTATATTTATATCAGTTCCAACACCATCTAATAAAGATGGTTCAATTAATTTAGATATATTAAATTCTATTTTTGATGAAATTAATTATACAAATGGATATAATTGTGATAATATATTTTTGGTAAGGTCTACTGTAACACCTGGAACTACAAGAAAAATCCAACAACATTACAGACATTTAAATATAGTGTTTAATCCAGAGTTTTTAACTGAAAGGTCTGCTAAATTTGATTTTATTAATCAATCAAGATTTATATTAGGTGGTGAGGAAAAGAATGTAGATAAAGTTGCAGAGTTATATAAATGGAGATTTGGAGAAACTACGCCTATAATAAAAACTAATTTTGAAACAGCAGAAATGATTAAATATATGAATAATTGTTTCTTCGCCACTAAAGTATCATTCTTAAATGAAATGTATCAGATAGCTAAGAAATCTAATGTAAATTGGAATATAGCAGTTGAGGGTTTTGTTAGAGATGGTAGAGTAGGGCATAGTCATATGTCGGTTCCTGGGCCTGATGGTAAATTTGGATTTGGTGGTAGTTGTTTTCCAAAAGATATACAAGCTATGATACATTTTGCAAAAGAATTGGGAATATATCCAAATGTTTTAGAAGGTGTTTGGAATAAAAATCTAAATGTTAGACCAGAAGAAGATTGGAAAGAATTGAAAGGTAGGGCTGTTATAGATGAGTAAGAAGAAGATAGGGTTTACTTGTAGTTGTTTTGATTTATTACATGCTGGGCATTTAATAATGTTGAAAGATGCAAAAGAACAATGTGATTATTTGATAGTAGGATTACAAACTGATCCATCTATTGATAGAGTAGAAAAAAATAAACCAATTCAATCATTAGAAGAAAGAAGAATACAATTAGAGGCTGTCAAATATATTGATGAAATAATTGAATATGAGACAGAAAATGATTTACAAAAATTATTATTTGAATTAGACCCTCATGTTAGAATACTTGGTTCTGATTGGAAAGGTAAACCATTTACAGGGTATTCATTACATATTCCAATATATTTTCACGATAGAACACATGATTATTCAACATCATCTTTAAGAAAAAAAATATGGGAACAAGAGAATGAAATATAAAAATAAAGATGGTATAGAATTAAGTTTTACTGGTAACGATTCATTATCTGTATTGGCTAGAGAGGTAATATCTAAAGCTATTACTATGTTGGAAGATATACCTGGATTATATGCAAATGAACCACTAGGACCATTTGAATTCCATATTTTATCAGGCATTGATGATACAATAGATTTTTTAAAAGAAAATTTTGATATAAAAAAAGATTAGTTTTTTTAAAGATTTACCATATATATTAATGAAGTCATTATTAATGACAAGTGGTAAATAACTAATGAAAAATAACAAATAAACAATGGAGAAACAAAATGGATATAAATGCAATTAAAAAGAAGTTAAATCAGTTACAAACAAGTACCTCAATCAAAGATAACCTTTGGAAGCCAAAACCTGGAACAAATCAAGTTCGTATAGTTCCTTATACACATAATAAAGATAATCCTTTTATTGAATTATTCTTTCACTATGATATAGGAAATAGAACTTATATGTCACCAATATCATTTGGCCGACCAGACCCAATTGAAGAGTTTGCAGAAAAATTAAAATCAAGCGGTAATCGTGATGATTGGAAACTTGGAAGAAAACTTGATGCTAAAATGAGAACTTTTTTACCTGTTATTGAAAGGGGTAAAGAAAGAGAAGGTGTTAAGTTTTGGGGATTTGGTAAAACTGTTTATCAAGAATTGTTAGGTTTTATTGCTGATCCTGATTATGGTGATATTGCTGACCCTATTACAGGTAGAGATGTTGTAGTTGATTTTAAAACTGCTGAAGAAACTGGCCGTTCTTATCCTACAACAACAATAAGAGTTAAACCAAACCAAACACCTCTAACAGAAGACAAGGATATGCTTGAATCTCTTTTAGAAAACCAAACCGAAATTACAGAACTTTATACAGAAAAATCGTATGATGAACTTGCAGAAATTTTGGAAAATTGGTTAAATCCAACAGAAAGTAGTGATGATACTACTACAAGTGAATCGTCTGATGCTAAAACTACAACCACAGCTAACCAAAGTAGTCCAAAAACTGAAAAGGTTGCTGAAAATGTGGGTGATGCATTTGAAGATTTATTTGGTGACAAATAAGTTATAATTAACTAAGTGATATGTGTGGTTGTTAAAGACGGGAATAAAGCCGCCCGCCTGTTCATTCGAGAATGGTGTAAAAGTGTAACCGGTTACAACCACACCTCACAATAAGGAGAATTTTATGTTAGAAAAAGATGAATTGGCTTCATATTTAGCCGAGAGTTTAAATAAAGAATTTAGTGATGGTAAGATTGCTTATTTTTTAGATCATGATACTTCACCTACTGCTATTACAGATTTTGTTGGAACTGGTAGTTCCCTTTTGGATTTAGCTATATCTAATAGACAAAATGGTGGTATAGCCGTTGGTCGTATTACAGAAATTAATGGATTAGAAGCTAGTGGAAAATCTTTATTGGGTGCTCATATATTGGCTGAAACCCAAAAAAGAGATGGTGTTGCAGTTTACATAGATACTGAAACATCTGTTAATAAAGAGTTTTTGAATGCTGTGGGATTAGATGTTAGTAATATGTTATATTTACATCTTGATACAGTTGAAGATGTATTTGAGGCTGTAGAATCAATAGTTACAAAAGTAAGAGAATCGGATAATGATAGGTTAGTTACAATTCTTGTTGATAGTTTAGCAGCTGCTTCTACAAAAGTGGAGATGACAGCTGATTATGATAAAGATGGTTGGGCTACATCAAAAGCTATTATTATAAGTAAAGCACTTAGAAAAATTACTCAAATGATTGGTCGTGAAAGAATTGCTCTTGTTATAACAAATCAATTAAGACAAAAACTTGGAGCTATGTTTGGAGACCAATGGACTACAAGTGGTGGTAAAGCATTACCATTTCATGCATCTACTCGAATTAGATTAAAACAAATGGGGCAAATTAAAGATGCTCAGAAAAATGTTATAGGAATGAAAGTTAGAGCTAATATAGTCAAGAATAGATTAGGGCCTCCACATAGGCACGCAGATTACTCTATGTTTTTTGATAGAGGTATTGATGATACTGGTGGGTGGTTAGAATTTTTAAAGGCTAATAAATTAGTTAAACAAGCTGGCGCTTGGTATAAAATGAATGACCATAAAGGTGTTGAGTTTAAATTTCAAGCTAAAGATTGGGCTGGGAAATTAGATGATAATGATTTTAGAGAATATGTTTATAATATTATATCTGATAATGCTGTCTTAAAATATAGAGATGATATCGATATTGATAGTGTTGAAGTTACGGATGAGGTAGTGAGTGGATAATGATAGATATTTACGAATACTCAATCAAGTTAAAGGTGAATCAAAGCTAGAAAAGAAATTAGATGATGATGTTCTAATTATAGATGGTTTAAATACATTCATTCGTTGCTTTTCTGTAAATCCATCCCTGAATGATGATGGTGAACACATAGGTGGTCTTGTTGGATTTCTAAAATCACTTGCCTATATAGTAAAGACATTAAAACCTACTAGATGTATTGTGGTTTTTGATGGTAAAGGTGGTTCTACTCGCCGAAGAAAGTGGTATCCAAATTATAAAAATAAGAAGAAGACTAGATTTCGTTTAAATCGTGGTAATGAGCATATGACATTAGATGATGAACGCAAATCTATGAGATATCAATTAGTTCAACTTGCTCAGTATTTAAATAACCTCCCAATTTCTGTACTATCAATAGATAATATAGAAGCTGATGATACAATCGCTTATATATCTAAACAGATATTAAAAAAATCCAAAATAACAATAATGTCAACTGATAAAGATTTTTTACAATTAATAGATGATAGAATTAATGTATGGAATCCATTACGAAAAAAAATATATGAATCTAAAGATGTTTTAGATGAATATGGTATTCCAACACATAATTTTGTTTTGTATAGATGTTTAGATGGAGATAAATCAGATAATGTTCCTGGGATTAAAGGTAT
>CAYFGZ010000060.1:0-19684 GCA_964342575.1 uncultured Nisaea sp.
AAAGTTAAGACTAATGATGAAGTGGCTCAAGTTGGAACTATTTCTGCTAATGGTGAAGACGAAATTGGGCAAATGATCGCTAAGGCAATGGAACGGGTAGGCAACGAGGGTGTTATCACGGTTGAGGAAGCGAAATCATTGGACACTGAGTTGGATGTCGTTGAAGGCATGCAGTTTGATAGGGGATATCTTTCTCCCTATTTTGTCACGAACGCAGAAAAAATGGTGAGCGATCTTGAGAATCCCTACATCTTATTGCATGAAAAAAAATTAACCACGCTTCAATCCATGCTCCCCGTATTGGAGTCGGTTGTTCAGAGTGGCAAACCACTGCTTATAATTGCTGAAGATATTGAAGGGGAGGCCCTTGCAACATTGGTAGTAAATAAGCTGAGGGGTGGATTAAAAGTTGCGGCTGTGAAAGCGCCGGGTTTTGGCGACCGAAGAAAAGCTATGTTAGAGGATATTGCTATCTTAACGGGCGGAACTGTTATATCAGAAGATTTAGGCATAGATTTGGAAACAGTTACTCTGGATATGCTGGGAACAGCAAAGCGCGTCAACATAACTAAGGAAGAAACGACGATAGTTGACGGCGCCGGAAAGAAAAAAGATATAGAAGGACGCTGTAACCAAATCAGAGCGCAGGTGGAAGAAACGACTTCTGATTACGACAGAGAGAAACTCCAGGAACGACTTGCAAAACTAGCTGGGGGCGTCGCTGTGGTGCGCGTTGGAGGTTCAACCGAAGTTGAAGTTAAGGAGCGCAAAGATCGTGTTGACGATGCAATGCATGCGACACGGGCTGCTGTAGAGGAAGGTATTATTCCGGGAGGAGGTGCTGCGCTAATATATGCGGGGCAGGGGTTGTCAAAGTTACAACCAGGCAATGATGATCAGCTAGTTGGAATCAATATCGTTCGTAAGGCAATTCAGACGCCAGCTAGGCAGATTGCAGAAAATGCTGGCGAAGATGGCTCGGTAATTGTAGGTAAACTCCTAGAGTCGAAGGATACGAACTGGGGCTATGATGCTCAAGAGGGTAAATTTAGAGATTTGGTTAAGGCAGGTATTATTGATCCAACCAAAGTGGTCCGTATAGCTTTGCAGAATGCTGCTTCAGTAGCAGGGTTACTAGTTACCACAGAAGCTATGGTTGCGGAGAAACCGGAACCGAAACCAGCTATGCCGGCCGGTGCGCCAGGCATGGGCGGGGGAATGGATTTCTAGATTTATCTAAAAGCCACAAATTATAGGTTTTTCCCCCTGAACCTGGTGTTCAGGGGGCTTTTTTTAAGATTTAGGATCAATTGCTAAAAGAAGAGCACTGTGGTCGAGGGTACCCATGTCGTTGTCGACCATATAATCCCAAAGGGTCAAATTGGTTGAAAGGCTCGGAAGATACAAGTTGACTGATTTGGCAAGCTCTAAGGCCTCGGCTACGTCTTTGCGCTGAATGGTACACTTAGCTCTTGCTGCATAATCCTCCGTGATCATTCTTTCGCCGTGTAGCTCCAAGATTCGGCTATGAGCGAAACCCCCCATTAGTGCTTCGCGGATTTTGGCTGGGTCAACTCCGTTGTGACGAGCGAGAGTAAAAGCCTCTGCGATAGCAGCGATCGTTAAACCTACAATCATTTGGTTGGCTGATTTAGCAATTTGCCCGGCTCCGAGATCTCCAACATGGGTGATCCTCTCTCCAAGTATCTTTAACCAGGGAAGCACTTTCTTGAAGAGGGGTTTGCTACCACCCACCATTATTGTCAAGCTCCCCGTTTGCGCCGCGGTTGTTCCACCAGAGACTGGGGCATCAATCCAGTGAGCACCAACCGATGTTAGACGATTAGAGAATTGTCGTGTCTTTAATACCGAAGTGGTACCCATGTCGATCAAGATGGCATCCGCCTCTAGGCCCGCTACTAGCGCTGTCGGGTTATCGTCATTGGTTGAATTAAAAACTACTTCTTCTACGGCTGTTGCATCAGTCAGCATCAGTACAGTTGCATCCGCGCCGTTGGGGACGTCTCTTGGTACAGCGCATGCCGTTACCCGTTCTAGCTCATTTGCAAGGGCCGATGATTTTTTTGCATTGCGGTTCCAAATTCTAAGTGAAGCACCAGATGCTTGAAATTGACGAGCCATTGGTTCTCCCATCAGGCCAAGGCCGACTAAACCAACCGTTTTATTTGCAAGAGATGAATAATTATTATCCATCACTATCTGGCTCTTTATAGCGCGCATATCTAGCGGCAGAACCCCTTTCGATAGCAGCAGCAGTAAGTCTATCGACAGAGAGTTCATGTCGCAACATTTCTAGGAATCGCAGCTCCTCTTGGGTAGCTATACCGTTAACGGCAACAATATCGCACGATAGAGCGTAGGCTGTCGCGCACAGTTTCTCTGGCAATGACTGACGGATTATTTCTACAGCTGCATCCAGCCCATCATCTTCCGTTAACAGATCCGTACATGAAGCTGCTGTTTCATTGAACTTAGAATCATCAAAGCCGATAAAAATTGGTAAGCTCAAAACCATAGACTTGATAGTTTTTAATTCCTCTTTATCAACTCTACCGTCGGCCGTAGCGCTTAGTATTACGGCGTAAATTAAAGCGGCGTGGTAGCTGATCATTTCGTTACTACTTTCGTCATTCGATTGATTCGACTATTGTTTACACTTATATTCAGTTGTTTGCCCTAAATGATAGTAAACAATTCACTCTCCACTATGCATTAGGTGGGAAAGTATAATCTATTTTAATTATATTCCTATACTGATACGTTAATTCCGTATGAATTTTCTAACAGCTATTTATTTAAGGGGACGTCATGAGCATTTTGCCCGAAGACCCGCTGGGAAATGGCGGAATTGCAATTTTTGCCGAGGACTTAAGAGCTGGGAGAACTACGGCAAAAAAAGTAACATCGGTATATTTAGAAAGGATAGAGCGTTTAGAACCAAAACTCCAGGCCTTCCAGTATATAGCGGCTGACCAGGCAATTAGCGCCGCGGAGGCGGTAGACAAATTATTATTGTCTGGGACGGATCTCGGGCCGCTGATGGGAGTCCCAATAGGGATAAAAGATATTTATGCGGTGGATGGAATGCCCACGACAAACGGTTCTTTGTACGATGCTTCTGACATAACGGGAGTTGAAGGACGTTTCGTAGCTGCTTTGAAGCAAGCGGGCTGCATTGTTCTGGGTAAAACGAAAACCGTCGAGTTTGCGCTTGGAGCTACCGGTGTGAACGAAGCAAGGGGAACGCCTTGGAATCCATGGGATCTTTCCACGCATCGTATCCCCGGGGGCTCTTCCAGCGGATCGGGAGTCGCTACAGCGGCTGGCATGTGTGCGTTTGCGATGGGGTCAGATACTGGCGGCTCCGTGCGTATTCCAGCTTGTCTGAACGGTATTTTTGGTCACAAAACTTCTGTTGGACTTCTACCAACTGATGGAGTTTTCCCACTCTCCCCAACATTGGATACCCTTGGTCCCCTAACAAAAAACGCCGCAGATGCTGCAATTATACATGCTATTATGACGGGCGAAGATATTCCTGCACCGGCTCCACTTAGCGGCTTGCGCCTAGGCCGCCCTAACTCATTCTTTTTCGAAGATATAGATGCAGATGTGCTGTCTTGTATGGAAGCCGCTATCTCTTCGCTACGCGACGCCGGAGTAAAAATAGTGGAGGTAGATATTCCAGACCCTAATGAAAGGGATTGGATTTTTCCTGCTATAGCACCTCCAGAATTCCTTGCTGCGATTGGTGAGAAAGGATTTCACCAGGCCTTTCCAAAAATGGATCCTGTTACGGGTCTTAGAGCAAAAAAAGGCCTTGAAATTAGTGGTTTAGAGCATGCGGCAGCCGTCATTCGTCATAATCAGCTCGCTGCTTTAGCCGATGATGCGCTGCAAGGGTTGGACGGTTGGATATCGCCAACGTGTCCATTTACAGCGATGCCTGTAGCCGATTTGGCTGAGTCGCAAGTAGCATTAAAATCATTTCAAGCATCTAGGAATACCCAACCAGGCAACATTTTTAAATTATGCGCTATTACGACACCTATCCATCAGTTTGGTTCGCCTTTGCCGGTAGGGCTGCAGGTGATGTGTCCCTTGGGTCTCGATTCCCGAGCTTTGTCCATTGGTTTGGCACTTGAGGCTCATTTTGGTAACCCTGTTAGGCCAGATCTTTCCTCGCTATAAACCCAAAAAATTACAACGGCTCTTAAAAATGTGGTGCACTATTTGTTTAAAAAAGGGTTATGGGAAATTGAAAATGTCTCTGGGAAAAACTGAAGACTATTAAAGAGGGATCCAAATGCAAGAGATAAAGGAAGAGTTTGATTACATAATTGTCGGAGCTGGTTCTGCCGGATGCACCCTAGCTAGTCGCCTTACAGAGGACCGATCCAGAACGGTTCTTTTACTCGAGGCAGGAGGGACAGATAAAAATCCGTGGATACATATCCCAGTTGGTTACGTAAAGACTTTAGATATGCCGGGATTGAACTGGCGTTTTGAAACTGAACCCGAAGAACACACTTATAATAGAGGAATCCCTATCCCGAGAGGAAGGGTTTTGGGCGGATCGAGTTCTATAAATGGCATGGTATATGTGCGAGGCCAGCCGCTCGATTATGATACGTGGTCTCAACTGGGCAATAGGGGGTGGTCTTATGAGGCTATTTTGCCTTATTTTAAAAAATCTGAGAACTACGAAAGTTCAAAACAACCTTGGCGAGGCTCCAGTGGGCCGTTGGTTACATCGGAAGGATCAGAAAAGGCTGAATTACTTGATGTTGTAATGGATGCAGCAGAAGAGTGCGGATTCCCGAAGAACCCAGACTATAATAGTGGTGAACAAGAAGGTTTTGGGTATTTTCAAGTAACTCAAAAAAATGGCAGACGCTGGTCCACGGCAAAAGCGTTTCTAGAACCTGCGTTATCCCGCCGTAATTTACGCCTAGAAATTAATGCCCACACGTTAAAAGTACTGTTTGACGGGATCAAAGCAAAAGCTGTGATGTATAACCAAGGAGGTATAGACAAGAAAATATTTGCCAGATATGAAATCATTCTTTGCGCGGGTACGATTCAATCGCCGCAGATTCTTGAATTATCTGGTGTAGGGGCGCCTGATATCCTAAGGGCTCAGAACATAGATGTTGTTAAATCGTTGTCAGGTGTTGGCGAAAATTATCAGGACCATTATATGGTCCGTCAGACTTGGAAAGTAAAAAAGAGAATTACCTTAAATGAGCAAACCAGAGGACTTTATCTCGCTAAAGAAATTATTCGTTATGCTGTTACTAGAAAAGGTATAATGACGTTTCCAGGAGGAATTTTGGCTGGTTTCGTTCGCAGTAGGCCAGAGGTGGCGACACCTGATATTCAATATCATATAGTTCATGCGAGTTTTAAGGATGTAAAAAAACGTATTTTTGATAAGCACCCTGGTATGACAATTGCTCCGTGTCAAATGAGACCTGATTCAAGGGGATCGATCCATATAAGAGCACCAGACCCAATGTTGTCTCCCGCAATTAGGGGTAATTTTCTATCAGAGGAAAACGACCGTAGGACAATTATTGATGGGATGAAAATAGCTCGCAATATAGCTACTGCAATGGCGCTGAGAGATTATGTAGAGTGTGAGCTAGAACCTGGATTGGAAGTTCAGTCGGACGATGAGTGGCTGGATTTTGCGAGGGCTAGGGGTAACACAGTTTATCATCCGATCGGGACCTGTAAAATGGGAAGCGATATCAACTCGGTCGTTGATGATCGTCTTCGGGTACACGGGGTGACTTCTCTGAGAGTAGTCGATGCCTCCATAATGCCCACGCTGGTTTCGGGGAATACCAATGCCGCAACAATAATGATAGCTGAAAAAGCATCTGATATGATTAAGGAAGATGAAAAAAAAGCCACCTGATCTAAACTGTGAAAGTAATTTTTTATTTTTTTGTGGCGCAGCAGGAGAAAAGGATTTTGTCGACCGAATTTGATGAACTGGTTTGCCGATTAGTATCTGCCCGTTTAAATGGATCGTTAGCTGCAGTGGCTTCCCTGAAGCAAATTAAAGATGTGCAGACTGCATATTTGATTCAAGACGAGGTTTATAAAAAATTGGGGACATGTCCAAGTTTTTGGAAGGTTGGCTCGACTTCAAAACAGGCGCAAAGGAAACTGGGGACAACCGAACCGGGCGCCGCAAGAGTACCTTCTCAATTTTGTTTCGTTAGCGGTGATATAGTTCCTATTTTTGCGACACATGATGTCTGGGTAGAGGGCGAATTTGCGTTTCGCTTAGGGCGCGACCTACTACCGAGGAAACAGCCCTATACATTTGAAGAGGTAACGGACGCAATAGATGGGATTGCACCATCAATAGAAATAGTGGGTTCCAGATTGGAGACAGGAATATCTGGAAGTGGACGGTTAAACATAACGGCTGATGGTGGAGCAAATGTTGCTTTATGTATAGGTCAGATAGTGGCTAATACGAAGACTTATGACCTGCCAAACCATGAGGTTAACCTCTACGTAAATGATACAAAAGTATCGAGAGGATATGGTGCTAGGGCGCTGGATAATCCCATTCACGTAATGGTATGGATTGCTAATCATCAAAGAAAAACTACTGGCCTCAAAGCAGGGGAGGTAGTGGCCACTGGAACTTGCACGGGGCTTAACAAAGTAGGACCAGGTGATAACATCAGAGCTGATTTTGGGTGTATTGGCAACGTTACCGTTGGTTTGACAGACCATGACGAGAATCTAATTAGCAATCAAGAAAAATAGCATGTTGAAGGAAGCGTAAAATGGCTGATTCCATCGATCGAAAAATTCTTGCTATTTTGCAAAAAGACGCGACAAAGTCGCATGCGGAAATTGGAAGATTTGTGAATCTTTCGACTTCTAGCGTAAATGATCGTATTAGGCGGATGCAGAAGAATGGAGTTATAAAAAATTCAATCGTAACGGTTGATGCAACTAAGGTTGAATTGAATGTATTGGCTTTCATATCTGTACTAATAGATTGGAGTGAAGCCAACGAAACTTTCGGTTCTGTTGTTCAATCGATGCCTCAGGTGTTAGAGTGCCATCATATTACAGGGGATTGGTCATACCTCTTGAAAGTAAGAGCTAGAAATAATTTTGAGCTGGAGGATTTGATTTCGAACAAAATCAAGAGTCTTCCTGGTGTGACCCGGAGCGAAACAGTTTTTGCATTAAGTACTAATAAGGAAACGGCAGCTTTACCAGTTATAGCCTAACAAAACCGCAGCAACATTCTAGTGTAAATGGTTAATTAGCTGCAACGACAAACGGCTTGCCAAGCAAAATTCTATAATAGTTTGTATAATGCTTTATTCGATTTTATAAAAAGTATATATGCAAATTGTTATTCAGTTAACCTACCGCTTTGGAGCAGATAGACAAATGCTGATTAAAAAATACAGGGGATGGGAAATTCCGGAAGGCATGGTAACCCCAGAATCTATATTTTTAGACCGTCGGGCGATTTTGCAAAAGATGGTGGGACCGGCTATTGCAGCCATTCTGTCAATGAAATCCGGCTTTGTTACCGAGGCCTATGGGGCAAAGAAAAGTAAGACATCGAGCATCACAGAAAATAAATTCAGGGTTCCGCGCAACTTTAAATACACTACCGATAGGTCAGTTACGGACGAGTTTGATGCAACAACCTATAACAATTTTTATGAATTTGGATCCCACAAAAGCATATATCGAGCTGCGCAGGCATTAAAAACTTCTCCATGGACTGTCACGTTTGATGGCTTGGTAGAAAAGGAACAAACAATTGATTGGGATTCACTTATCTCGCGGTTTAACATGGAAGAGAGGGTCTATAGGCATAGATGTGTCGAAGCTTGGTCGATGGTGGTTCCTTGGGTAGGTTTTCCACTATCTGAGTTAATAGCTATCGCAAAGCCTCTCTCGACAGCTAGATTTATTATCATGGAAACTGTTATGGATCCGTCATCGATGCCAGGTCAACGACAGCATTGGTATCCATGGCCATATACTGAAGGTTTAACCATCGAAGAAGCTACAAATGAACTAGCCTTTATAGCAACAGGTGTTTACGGAAAAGTGCTGCCCAAACAAATGGGCGCTCCAGTTAGGTTGGTAGTCCCGTGGAAATATGGTTTTAAATCTATAAAATCAATTGTCCGGGTTAATTTTTCCGCCAAGCGACCAGTATCTTTTTGGGAAAAACTTCAACCAAAAGAGTATGGCTTTTGGGCCAATGTGAACCCAAAAGTAGATCATCCACGTTGGAGCCAGGCGCGGGAGCGCACATTGGCAGGTGCCACTATCCCCACGACGTTATATAATGGATACGCGGATTACGTGGCACACTTATATTCGAATTTAAAGAAAGAGAAACTTTTTATGTGAAATATGTTGCAGCTATTCCTAGAATTTATATGTCCGAAGTTTGCCTAGGCAGCGGATTATAGAAAGATTTTCTTTTCTCAGACGTTTGACCATGTTTCTCCATAAAAATTTGTTCCTATTGATTTTACGCGCGCGTTTCACATTTCCATCAGTCGACGACTTGAACGGATTAATACCGTCATCTATATGCCGGAGTATTCTTTGATTCTCCATCAGCGATGTTCTAAACAAAGTGGATGAATTTTTAAGAATATTTTCTTTGTGAAAAATTAAATAGGCTGAGTCAACTACTGACAACTTACAACTTTTTGGCTCGAGTGCCACAGTATTTATTCCAGCTATAAATTTGATGATAAGAATGATTAAAATGGCGGAAAAAATCGCCAGTTGACCCCGTAGCCCAAATAACTTGCGATATGGAAAGTCAAGAATTTTGTCCACAATCTTAGACAGTTTACTTTCCCCATCGGACACCATGTGCTGTGCTCTTTTCTAATAAGTCAAGACTTACATTCTACACTAATTAGCATATTACATAAACATAGCAGAACTAATGACTACATATTTATGTTTTTAAATCATGAGTTGCTTAGTTTATGCGAGAAAAAGTGATGTGTCGTGTCATATGTTTTACAAGGGTTGATAGTATTTCACCGCGTTATCGTGAAAGAGAGCGACTTGATGGTCATATGGTAGATTGCAAACAACTGATTTAAATTTTTCATAGATCACCGTGAATGTATCGCAGAGGCCATCAACTGGGAAATTTGATGCAAACATGCATCGGTCAATCCCAAAGGTGCATATCGTTTTATGAATAATCCAGGCATTTTCATTATCATTCCATCTCACACCAGGTACGCCTATCCCGGAAATTTTCACAGCTGTATTTGGTTCTACCGCGAATTCTTGGATAGCTTCCAACCAATTTTTTAATGCACCGGGACTTCTATCTGCGGGTAATCCCGTGTGATTTAAAATTATAATAGTTTCTGGAAAAGTTCGTGCTAATTCTGAGGCCTCTCTTAAATGCCACCACGGGACTTGTAGGTCGTAGTGCAGGCCGTATTTGGCTAAATTTTTATATCCCTCTCGAAATTTTGGATTAGACATGGATCCACGAGGAATAGATTGACATAATTTACCTGGAACAATTGTTGTGGGTTTTTGGCGAACGGATCTAATTAGTTGACAGTGAGAGTAGGCTTTTAAAACCGCCTCTATGTCATCCCGTTCGAACCAAACTTGTGCAACCATAGCGTGGGGAAATCCAGTTTCGTCGTGGTACCGTTGAACCCACTTTGCCTCGCCTGTAGGGTCGGTTGGATCCCATTCAGTTTCAACGTATACACTTTTCACAATTCTATGTTTCCCCCAGTCACGGCGATAGTCTGGCAGCAAGTAATCTTTCATGATAGAAGAATAATTTCCGTAGCGAAACGAATGGATTGGTTTTCTGCCATCAAGCCAAGGGTGTTTACAAAGAGAAAGGTCCCAAAAATGATGGTGCGCATCGATAATTGGTTGTGAGGTCAAAACTTAAGATCCTGTCGCCTATTGTTGTATTGGTAAACGCTCTTCAGATGTAGCCGTATCCTAGTCCATTATACGTTGGACTTACAGACAGTCATTGAAAATATCCTTCTATCTTTGATAGAGTTTTGGTGGATGTTATATATTATTATCTCGTTGTGGATGATTATCGTTGAAGGTTACTCGTAGTCTTGCTAACTCTGCTCCAAGGAAAAACTTAAGTAATAAAGAGATGGATAAAAACTAGATGAATGGTGCTGAATCTTTAGTTCGAACGCTTGTTAAATCCGGCGTAGAGGTTTGCTTCACTAATCCAGGCACTTCTGAAATGCATTTTGTTGCTGCATTAGATTATGTGGATGGGATGCGTTGTGTCTTAGGTCTATTTGAGGGTGTCGTAACGGGTATGGCGGACGGGTATGGCCGGATGGCGGACAGGCCTGGATCGACTTTATTGCATCTGGGACCCGGTTTAGGTAATGGTTTAGCGAATCTCCATAATGCAAGAAAAGCTAATACTCCCCTGGTAAATATAGTTGGTGATCATGCGACTTATCACGTTGAATATGATGCACCTTTAACTTCCGATGTTGAAGGTATAGCCAGTCCGGTATCTGGATGGGTGAAGACGTCTAGGTTTGCTAATGAAGTCGCGGTTGATGGCGCGGAAGCCGTAGCTGCGGCTAAAACCGCCCCGGGGCAGGTTGCAACTTTAATATTACCTGCTAATACCGCGTGGGAGGAAGCCACAGCTGAAGCTGCACCAGCGAAGATACCAGTGCCAAAGCCTGCATCGAGTAGCGTCATTAGGGACATAGCTGCTGCTCTTTGCTCTGGAGAAGAAACTCTTATCCATATGACTGGACGTGCTCTTCGTCAGGATGCCCTCGAGTTGATGGGAAAAATTCAAACCAAAACAGGTTGCCGGCTGTCGTGTATGACATCTAACGGGAGATGGCAAAGGGGCGCCGGGCGCGTTGCAATCGAGCGAATCCAATACCCAGTCGATATAGCGTTAAAACAGTTGGGAACTGTCAAGCATCTTATTCTACTCGGGACTAAGGTGCCTGTAGCATTTTTTGCATATCCTAATAAACCAAGCATTTTAATTCCGGAAGAATGTAACGTATATTCGATGGCGGATGCTGACGCGGATTGTATGGCGACTATAGAGGCACTGGTGGACGAATTAGATGCGCACAAGGAACAACCGGTAATTCAGCAAACGAAAAAACCAGAATTAATGTCAGGCAAGTTGACTTCGGAAACCATAGCAAGTGCTCTAGGAAATTTAATGCCAGAAAATGCAATCGTGGCAGATGAATCTGTGTCTTCTGGCAGAGGATTTATGCCATATACGCAAGGCGCTAACCCTCACGATTGGCTTGCATTGACGGGTGGATCTATTGGCCTAGGATTGCCTTATGCCACTGGTGCAGCAATCGCCTGTCCAGAACGTAAGGTTATCTGCACCGAGGGCGATGGATCTGGGATGTATACATTGCAAGCTTTATGGACACAGGCAAGAGAAAGTTGTGACGTTATAAATATTATTTTTAACAATGCGGCGTATGCGATTTTAAAGGGTGAATTGGCCAATGTTGGAGCCCGTAATCCGGGGCGTAAGGCATTGGACATGATGGAATTGGATCGACCGAAAATAGACTGGGGTTCACTAGCCAAGGGAATGGGCGTTCAGGCAACGCGAGCTACAACAGCTGAAGAATTTAACCAACAATTAGGGAGAGCTATAGAATTACCTGGACCGCACCTAATTGAAGCGGTTCTGTATTAAGTTTAAAATTTCATGGAACGATTGAAAGCAAACCCTGAGTTGACTGGGAAAGGGAAGTATATTGCAAACGAAGTGGCGCGCCTCGATCGAGGCGACACAGGTTATGCATTTCCATCCTACAATTCAGCGATTTCGACTATTTTGGAGTTGGTGGAGAACGGGTCGCACGTTATTGGTTTTATGGATAAAAGCAGTGTTGCATATCATATTTTTGAGAACATACGAAGACGATCTGCTGGTTTGAGATTCACATATTTAGATAACATAAATGAGGAACACCTTCGAAAAGTTATTATAGATGAAACATCACTTGTTTGGGTAGAGAGTATAAAAACCCCGTTCTTTGATATCCCCGACCTTAAAATGGTTGGACGTGTTTGCAGGGAATGCAACGTCATCAGCGTTTCCGATAATGCCAACGCAACCCCGCATTTGGTTCAACCGTTAAATTTTGGAATTGATATTGTAGTGGAGGACGCCAGGAGCTTTTTGGTGGGATTAGAGAATGTCGAAGCGGGTTTTGCTGTGATTGCGCCAGAGCGCGAATTTCTTCGCGAAAAACTTGCTTTTCTGCACGACCTTTTGGGAAGTTATTTGGGCGATATGGAATGTTCCACCGTAGAAAAGGCCCTGAAATCATTTACAGAAAGAATGAATAAATCTTGTGGTATCGCCGAAATTATTACTGATTTTCTATCTTCGAGCAACGAAGTGGAGGAAATTTATCGGATCAATTTAGAACAAGATCTAACCAAAGCGTTCCATAGAAAGGATGTAAAAAAATCAGGGAATAGTTTTTCCTTCTTATTGGAAGGCGATATGGAGCGAGCTCTCCGGTTTAAGTCAAAGTTGAAGCTTTTCAAACCCAGGACAGGAAGTTCGATGACAGCAAAGGGAGGCACATATTGGCATCCAGCGTCTGAGTTATATGGAGCAGTACCGTTTGAAATTCGCAGTGAACTTGGAATACCGGATGGTTTATTCCAGTTGGGAGTTGGGCTTGGGAATAGTGATGACTTAATTGAAGATTTGTGCCAAGCTCTTATTTAGGGTCATGCCACGTTGGCATTAATGACGATAGCTTGGTTCTACATTGTCCAGAACTCGCCTAAGAGCCGTAAAATGCCGGTTGGCCAGTTTTGGTGCTTCGACTGAGAACTGCTCTTTGGTGTCTTTCCGGACGCGATCAGTAATCGTGCGCAATTTCCCGCCTTGGGATTTAGCCAGGACTTGAAACATAGCTGCTCGCTCCAGGTAATATAAATCATTAAAGGCGTCAGCAACCGTGGGTCCTGCTACCACTACACCATGGCTAGCCATGAATAATACTGATTTATTTCCGATTTTCCGGGCTAACCTGTCTCCTTCATCAGACGCCAGCGCAAGTCCTTCATAGTCATCGTCGTAGGAAATTCTGCCATCAAACAACAATGCGTTTTGTTCAATCATTTCCAGTTTTCCATTTTCTATGAGAGTTATCGACGTAGCATAGGGCATATGCGTGTGAAGGACACAAACCGCATGGGGTGCCCCGATGTGAATCCGACTGTGGATAAAGAAAGCGGTATCCTCTACGTGATTGTCTCCTTCTAAGACTTCTCCTTTGTCGTCGCACAATACTAGCGAAGAGGCAGTTACCTCGGACCAATGCCAGCCATAAGGATTTATAAGAAATCTATTCCCACGCATAACCCCATCTTCATCAGGTATAGCAAGAGAGAAGTGGTTGTCGACACCTTCATGCAGATTCAAACGCGCTGCCCACCTTAGAGCGCAGGCTAGATCTATCCGATGTTGCTTTAAACTAGGGTCCATACCGTTTCCTCCAAATGGGTGGAGCATCAATTTATTATATCATAGCCCCTACAGTGTGTACTTTGAAGAAAAATCAAACTCTTCGGTAATTAAAAATAAATATATTTCTATTGGGTTATATCTTCTCATTTAATTTGACTCTAAAATAGACGGATTATTGACAATGTTTTTCAGGCGACCTAGTGGAAAGCTTTCTTGAATGTGTAGCGGTTTTTACAGCTGCTTTTCTCTCCGCTACCATCATACCGGCGTTGTCGGAAGTTGCTCTCGTGACGGCTGAAATTAAAGGAACTGCGCCAACGTTATTGTTGTTCGCCGCGGCAACATTTGGAAATACAGCAGGCGCTATTTTAAATTGGTTAATAGGTCGGTTTTTTGGATATTTACCTAATAAAAAATGGTTCCCCGGTAGTCCTATAGCAATAGATAAAGCCGCTAATTTTTTTAGGCGTTACGGCATGTGGACGTTGCTATTTTCTTGGATACCATTTATAGGAGATCCGTTAACAATCGTTGCAGGTACTTTGCGGGTACCATTGATAATTTTTATTGCCCTGGTGTTAGTGGGAAAGGCCGCTAGGTACGCATTTGTTCTTCAAATTTTTGGCTAATGACTCCCATTTTTTTTCATTTTTGAAAAGCTAAACATATAGCTAAACATATATAGTCAATTTGAGTTGACAGGAAGCTGAATATTATAAAAATTAGCAGCGTTATCCTTAAAGATTTTTTGGATATCTTCTGCGGGGAAATTGCTCATAATCTCAAGCATTCCTTCGAGCTGTTCTTTATAAGAAATACGTAATCCAGCCACGGGAAAATTAGAAGCCCACATGCAACGATCTACTCCAAAGGTTTCGATGGCATCTAAAACCACGCCGCGATTACTATCTACTGTCCAGGGCTCGTCTTTTAAGCCCAGTTCAGAAAGCTTTATGAAAACATTTGGGCAGTCCGATATGGTTTTGATAGAACTGCGCCAATCTGCAAGGCCTTCAGGACTTCGATCCCATGGAAATCCAGTATGATTGAGCACTATAGGTAATCTGGGGAGCCTTGCTATAACATCTGCAGCCTCATAAAGGTGCCAATACGGCACTCGTAAGTCATAGGTTAAACCAAGTTGCTCGACGAGAGAAAGACCATACAGCCAATTAGTATCGTGCATAGAGCCGATGCCAGTTGGCTTTTCATCAACGGGATTAGCAGAAGTGGTCGGTTTGGAACGAATCCCTTTAAATAGTGAATATTCTTTATGTTTCAATAGAATTTCTTCACAATTTTGGGCTCCTAACCAGACGTGACCGACTATAGCGTTTGGAATTTTGAATTTTTGATTTAACTCGTGCAGCCATGCCGTTTCACCTACTTGGTCATTTCGATCCCACTCTGCTTCAACGTGGACTGTAGCTACTATATCGAACCCATTAGAATCATCTTTGTAATGCTCGGGTAAATAATTGCGCTTTAAACTTTCGTAGTCGCCCAAGAAGAAGTTTGGCTCGTTATCATTTTGTAGCCAAGGATAACAATTTTGGTCCAAATCCCAAAAATGGTGATGCGAATCAATAATTTCCAAACGTTTGGGTGCCATCCGCTTTCCTATGATTTGGTTATTTATCCTAGAGGGCTAGTATCTGTAATGGAAAGGTCCGTGTCATCTTTTCTTCCTAGCCAGGCATGTATAGCTAGAGTAATTATTATAATACTACCTCCTATAATTGTTTCGACAGGAGGTTGTTCCTTAATGACAAGCCACACCCATATAGGTGCCAGAATAGTTTCAAGTAATAGAATAAGACTTACTTCGGGTGCTGATATGTATAGTGGGGCACGGGTTAAAAGAACAAAAGAAGCTGGCAATAATATGATCCCAAGCAAAGCAAGATACCCTAATTGACTGGGAATAAGATAAAGACCTGGCGCCATTGCAAAGCCGATAAAACAGGTGAAAAGACTGGCGATGCCAATCGCTGGTGTCATGTCAACCTCTCTTCCCAGTCGCACCAAGACAAAGTGAGCGCCAAGGCCTATAGCTGAAATTAGCGCCGCCAAGTTTCCGAATAAGTGCCCCGGGTCCAGTTTTCCTGCGAAAACCAAACTTACGGCCATTATAGAAATAGCTATTGCAATCCAAGTTCTAGTGTGTACGCGTTCTCTCAGAAATAAAACGGACATTATTCCAGCAAATAATGGTGCGGTAGCAATAATTACTAACGTATTTGCGACCGTTGTGGTTTGTACAGATAGTTGAAAAAATACCGTGTTTAGGGAGAAAATGACGGCTATCAGAATTCCGAGCCAACCAATTGATAGAAGTACCTTTAAAAACCTCCGGCCGTATATGAATAATAGAACAATAACCATACCAATTGTCATGAGGGCCCCACGCCAAGCTAAAAAGTTCCAGGGATTTACGTCGACCAAACGAATGATCAGGGTGTCGGGTGATAGGATCAGTATGCCTAGGATACCAAGTATGACGCCTTTCATTTTACCACTGGAGAGGTTATTTGGCATAGCGGTTAATCCTTAATAAGAAACGTTTTACTAGAAACCTGGGTGAGCAGTAAATGACTCTTTCGCTTATTTTTATAAGAGTGATGTTGACAATAAAGCAACGTCTGAATATGTTTCGTGCAGATTTTTTAAGAAAATGGATGAACGGCATGAAAGTCGTCAATTCTTTAAAGACACTGAAGAACCGTGATCGCAATTGTCGAGTGGTGAGGCGCAAGGGTAGGGTTTATGTTATCAACAAAACCAATCCTAGGTTCAAGGCTCGCCAGGGATAATCCAGTTAGCGGCGGTATAATCGCGGTAACCATGCCACATAAAATACGAGAGTTTTAATTAGATGCGATGTTGTGTCGCGGTCCAATGGCGGCCATTTTGGCAGCACATAGATTTATTAAGTGGTTGCTAGTTATTTTAAGTTCAGCACCATAGTTTTTAATCGTGCCCTATAGCTAGACGATGTAGGCTAGGCAATAAGCGATTGTTTTAAACTTGCGTTTATGTTTTTCTCAACACCTCAGTAGGTTAGCTTGGAGTAGAAAGTGTTCTTCTCGTTTGATTTGGTTATAAAAAATGGCACGGTGGTTACCCCTGGCGGAATATTGAAGACGGATCTAGGTATCGCCGGTGGCAAGATCATTTTCATTGGTTCGCTGTCACAGGTAAAAGCAGACCATATTTTCGATGCAGAGGGGTTGCACGTGCTTCCCGGTTTGATTGACTCCCAAGTTCATTTCCGCGAACCGGGATTAGAACACAAAGAAGATATAGCGCATGGTACAAGAGCTGCTATAAAAGGTGGGGTTACGTCGATTTTTGAAATGCCTAATACCAGTCCGTTAACTTTGGATGAGAACACGTTGCAGGATAAATTGGATAGGGCAGATAATTCGGCTTGGTGTGATTATGCATTTTTCATGGGCGGTAATAGTGAGAATGCACATAGATTGTCTGACCTGGAGCGCCTACCAGGCTGCGCTGGTGTCAAGATTTTTATGGGAAGTTCAACAGGAACGTTATTAGCTAAAGATGACGATGTTATAGCTGAAGTTCTCGCTAACGGTAAGCGTCGAGTTTCGGTACATGCCGAAGACGAAGATCGTCTAGTGTCAAGGCAAGATATTGCGGTGAAGGCGGAGAAAGTCGAGGCTCATCCGGATTGGCGTGATGTAGAATCTGCGGTGCGAGCAACAAAACGTTTGATCGAATTGGCTCACGCTGCTGATAGGCGAGTCCATGTTCTTCACATTTCCTCAAAAGAAGAAATGGAAATCCTTGCGCGGTATAAAGATTTAATTAGCGTTGAGGTTACCCTAAATCATCTAACACTCGCGGCGCCAGAGTGTTACGAGGAACTGGGTGCTTTTGCCCAAATGAATCCACCTGTTCGTGATATTTCTCATCAGCAAGGGCTGTGGCATGCCATTCAAAATGGCATTGTCGATGTGATAGGATCCGATCACGCACCCCACACCATTGAAGAAAAAGAACGGCCTTATCCTTCAAGTCCTAGCGGGATGCCAGGTGTACAGACTTCTCTACCCCTTTTGTTAAACCACGTAGAAGAAGGACGACTTACCTTAGAGCGGCTTGTAGATCTTACGTCAGCAGGGCCACAGAGAATTTTCGGGATAATAGGCAAAGGGCGAATTGCGGTTGGTTACGATGCAGACTTGGTTGTTGTAGATATGAAGGCTAAGCGCACTATCACAGACGATTGGATTGAGAGTAAATGCAGTTGGACACCCTTTGACGGTATGAAGGTGACCGGTTGGCCCATTGCGACTGTGCTGCGCGGATCCATGGTAATGCGTGAAGACGAGATTTTGGGAAAACCGGTTGGAGAAGCTGTTCGTTTCTATGAGACCGATTAGGATTATATAAATATGACGAATACTCTAGTTGAAAGTGTTTTAGACACTACAATAGAGGCAGCGTTTCGAAAGTCTGTTGATAAGTATCCACAAAATATTTTTATTGCGGTGCCAGCCGCGGTCAATCGTGATTACTACAAAAATGGATTTGAAATATCCTATGCAGACGCAGCTGCTAGGATAGAACTGCTAAAAGCAAGATTCAAAGAGGCTGGTTATGGGATTGGACATCGAATAGCAGTTGCGCTCGATAATCGGCCGGAGCATATCTTGGTAAGACTAGCTCTTAATGGGCTTGGAATTTCTTGCGTGCCAATAAATCCGGATTATCGCGCAAGCGAGTTAGCCTATGTCCTGCAACATTCGGAAGCAGCACTTATTATCCACCTGGAATGCCACAAAAAAAATATAAAAGAGGCTAATAAAGCGATCGACTGCCCGGTACCAACCCTGTGTTTTCAGCATCACATGGATTCACTGCCTGTAGCAAAGCTGTGTGGGGGAAAAGGGGAGTTAAGCCCCTGCATGGAGAGTAGCTTGTTGTATACCTCAGGTACTACGGGAGCTCCTAAGGGTTGTATGCTTTCAAATCAATATGAGTTGATGTCTGGTGCCTGGTACGCCAGCTTGGGCGGCATGTCTACAATCAGAGAAGGAAAGGAAAGAGTTTTTAATCCTCTACCATTGTATCATATTAATTCCGGCACGGTTTCGACCATTGGCATGATGCTTACTGGGGGCTGCCAAATTCAACCAGACCGTTTTCACCCTCGGAGTTGGTGGCGAGATGTGGCAGAAACTAGGGCTACGGTGATTCATTACCTCGGTGTTGTGGCTCCAATGCTTTTGAATCTGCCCGTTACCCCAGCCGAAAGAGAACACTCGGTCCGCTTTGGCTTTGGAGCTGGAGTGGAACCAGGATTGCATGAAATTTTCGAAAACCGTTTTGGTTTCCCACTTATAGAGGTATGGGGGATGACAGAGATGGTTCGTGTTTTGGCTGCCAATACACGACCGCGAAAGAGAGGGACTAGGGCTATAGGATACCCCAAACCGGGATTAGAGGCAGAAGTACATGATGAGGAAGGAAAAAAAGTACCGCCCGGTGTTACCGGCGAATTGGTGGTTAGATACTCGGTGAACAATCCAAGATTAGGATCCTTTCTTGGGTACTTGAAAGATGAAGAGGCTACCAAAAGAGCGTGGAGTGGTGGCTGGTTCCATACTGGTGATAATGTCTATCAAGCTGAAGATGGCATGATGCATTTTGTTGATAGAATGAAAAACATAATTCGCCGCTCGGGGGAAAATATAGCTGCTGCAGAAATTGAAGGTGTATTACAAGAATGCGAGGAGGTAGCGCAGGTAGCGGTTTTAGCGGTAAGCGACGCTATTCGTGAGGAAGAAGTGATGGCCTGTATTGTTCCAGCAGAAGGTTCTAGAGCAGATGAGCGACTTGCCCATCAATTATTTTCATATTGCAATAGAAAACTTGCATACTATAAGCCACCTGGATGGATTAAGTTTTATCGGGAGTTGCCGAGAACTGGATCGCAAAAAATTCAAAAGCATTTGATCCTTAAAAAGAATGCAGAACCCCTCAAAATACCCGACGTGATTGACCTTCGTCATATGAAACGAAGAAATAATAAAGAATAAGGGAAAAATTCTATGGATCTACCCGGTCAAGCTGGCCTCCATCATTTTCGAC
>CAYFGZ010000061.1:0-19482 GCA_964342575.1 uncultured Nisaea sp.
GCCAGTTCTCTGCCATAACTGATTATCAAATGTGGATATTTTTCTTGGTAAGTGGTTAATACGGACGGAATGTCATTTTTTGCGTGTGTTGCAGCAAATAGCATTCCCGGTATTGCCACTATGTGTTCCACACCCGAGTTCCGGAGGGCATTTAGTCCCATATGTATGTTGGGAGCCGAGTATTCTAAAAAACCGTATTCTATTGGTATATCAGCAAAACGTTTTTTTAGAGCAATCGCTAGTAGTCCAAACTCCTTTTCCGCACTTTTTGATCGACTGCCATGACCGCAAATCATTATACCTAGCTTCTGCATGTTACTTTCCTATCTGTCCCGCCTTTTTCTATCGTATATTAAGTTCTATACCTCTTATCTGTATAGAAAAAGGCTCAAATTTTTTATAATAAATAGTTAACAAAATTATTTTAACTAAAATTTTTGAAACAGAAAGAATTTCAGGTTTTCGTTTCACCAAAAAATCACCTTGGGATTGAATAATATTCATTCTTTCGATAATAACTAATGCGATTATGGGTATTATATTTTTCTGGGTTCATCTCATGCGATTACAAGATTGCCACAGCTTTAAGGATTTCAGAAGACTTGCTGAAAAGCGTCTTCCAAGCCCAATTTTCAACTATATTGACGGCGCAGCAGACGACGAAAAGACATACCAAAGAAACACAAAAAGTTTTGATGATTGTGACTTGGTCCCAAATATTCTGCAGGGCACTGACGAAATTGACATGTCAGTACAAGTTCTTGGGCAGAAGCTCGAACTCCCTATTTATTGTTCTCCGACAGCTCTGCAACGATTGTTTCATCACCAGGGAGAAAATGCAGTCGCTGGGGCTGCAGAAAAATATGGGACTATGTTTGGAGTTTCCTCTCTTGGGACAGTGAGCCTTTCGGAAATCAGAAGAAAATATAACACGCCACAATGCTACCAATTCTACTTTCACAAAGATCGTGGGCTAAATAAAGCTATGTTAGAAAGTGCCAAAGAGGCTGGGGTGGAAGTCATGATGTTGACAGTTGATACTATTACGGGTGGTAACAGAGAACGCGATCTGCGGACGGGTTTTTCTATTCCTTTCCGTCTGAGTTTAGCGGGGATGTTACAATTCGCAATTAAGCCTAAGTGGGGGATAGAGTATCTTACCCATCCGAAGTTTTCCTTACCCCAATTAGATGATTTTGTAGATATGTCGGGAGGAGCACTGTCTATTGGTAGTTACTTCACGGAAATGCTCGATCCAACCATGAATTGGAAGGATGTTGAGGAAATGGTCAAGTTTTGGGACGGTCAATTCTGCCTCAAGGGCGTGATGAGTGTAGAAGATGCAAAAAGGGCAATCGATATTGGTTGCACAGGAATTGTTATTTCTAACCATGGGGGACGCCAGTTAGATGGTTCTAGGGCCCCATTTGATCAATTGGCGGAAATAGTTGATGCCGTAGGGGACAAAATAGACGTTATTATGGATAGTGGGGTGCAGAGAGGGTCGCACGTTTTAAAAGCACTCTCTTTGGGGGCTAAAGCGGTCGGAGGTGGCCGTTTTTATTTATATGCTCTGGCGGCCGCGGGCCAAGCAGGTGTTGAAAAAGCTCTGTTTTTAATGAAGTCGGAAATTGAGCGAGATATGCGTCTAATGGGTGTAAAGTCTATCAACGAACTATCTCGGGAAAATCTGAGGTTCAGATAGTACAAGTATTGTGTTAGCTGCTGGCTCTACAGGTTTAATCCTAGGGTTTTCGCTAATTATAGCTATTGGAGCCCAAAATGCTTTTGTACTTCGACAGGGATTACTCGGAAAACATACTTTTTCAGTAGCATTATTTTGCGCGATATCTGATGCATTTTTGATAGCAGTGGGAATAAATGGTTTCTCTTTGCTGATCGAAGAGTTAGTACGAGAGCACGCCAATTTGTTGTTTGGTGTAGCCGCTTTATGGTTAACGTTTTATGGTTTCCTTCGTTTACGAGACGCATACCGTGGTAGCACAATCAATTTTTTTAATGAAAAGAAACGAGCTAGCTATGTATCTACTTTGGGGACAGCATTTATATTAACGTTTGCTAATCCTCATGTGTACCTTGATACCGTTATTTTGATAGGAACCGTTTCATTAAAATTCGAATCAACGCAAAAAATAGCGTTTGGTATTGGAGCAGCATCGGCAAGTTTTTTATTTTTTTTTACACTCGCATACTCTGCGAAAATTGTAGCCCCCAAGTTGCAATCATCAAGAGTCTGGAGATTACTTGACCTTTTTATTGGGCTAATTATGTTTTCTATTGCTATTGGGATGGCGCAAGCTGGGCACTGGTTATGACAAGTGGACGCTATTTTAAATCTGGTTGAATTAGAAACGTTTCAACAGTGGAGACCAAAAATTATTTTTTCGCTCCCTGGTTGCCACTTAGGATATTTTTTCATTACTCTTTGAAAACACTCCCAATTCAAAAATCTTTCCAACCATGCGGAGGTTTTTTTTATTTCGGGTAAATTATCGAACCATGAAGGATCTGTCGCGCGATACTGCCGAATGAAGGGAAGAATAGCCCAATCGACGAAGCCTGAATTTTGTCCTGACAACCATTTAGTTTCAAGACGCTTATCGATTTTCATTAAGACCGATAGCGCTTCATTGCGATGCTCTATTGCATCAATATTTTTATATCGGCTAGCGTACTTGTATCTATCTAGGTGATACTTAAAGGTGGAGTCAATTTCTTCGATCAAATCATAGTGCTTTAGTGTTTGTAGGCTCGGGGTAGCTTTAGTTTGAGATGCAGCCCACATCATAATATCAAGGCTTTCATCGATGACTGCACCGTTGGGAAGCCACAAAACAGGTACGGTGCCTTTTGGCGACAGTTTGATCATGTGAGCCGGTTTGTCCCGCAGTACAACTTCTCGCAGTTCAATAAATTTGTTACTTTGATCTATTGCAAGCCGTGCTCTCATAGCGTATGGGCAACGGCGAAAACTATACATGACAGGTTCCTGTCTCTCTTTTGTAGCATTTTTAATCATAATTATTTAAACCTTGATCCAAGATGCTGTTGACCCCTGATCTTAGCTAGTTCCATCTGTTTTTGTCGGTCTCTGAAGCGACGTTTTTGATTAGACGTATGTTTCTCGGCGCACTTGGGGCAACTGATTCCAGGAAGATATTGTTTTGATTTTATATCATTCTCGGATAAAGGCATGCGACAGGCATGGCACATCTGATAATTACCAGGAATTAAATCTTGTTGGACGGATACTCTTTGATCAAAAACAAAACATTCACCATTCCAGAGGCTCTCAGATTTTGGAACTTCTTCAAGGTATTTTAATATTCCCCCTTCAAGGTGATAAACTTCCCTGTAACCCAGTTGTTTCATATAAGAGGTAGCTTTCTCGCAACGTATGCCCCCGGTGCAAAACATTGCTATCTTTGAGAACTTGTTGGTATTAGGCATTTTTTCTAGGGTTGACCTTACCCATGTAGGGAATTCTCTGAAAGATGTAGTATGCGGATTTAAGGCGTTTTTAAAACTTCCAATTTCAACTTCATAATCGTTACGTGTGTCTACAAGTATTGTGCCGGGGGCCTCGATAAGATTATTCCAGTCGTTGGGTTTTACATAAATTCCAACACTACTGCCTGGAGCAATTTTCGATTGGCCCATCGTCACTATTTCTTTTTTTAATCGAATTTTTAAACGGTGAAAGGGTAAGTAAGGAGACGTGCTGTATTTTACGTTTAGGTCATAGAATCTAGGCTGTCTTTGAAGCCAGCTGAAAATTAAATGTATTTCTTTAGAAGCACCCGCAATTGTTCCATTTATTCCTTCCGGAGCTAATAAGATGGTTCCCAATACTCCAGAATTTGAGCACAGGTCGTGCAGGCGTTTTCTAAGTAAATCCTGGCGTTGTAATGAAATAAATTTATAAAAAGTTGCTACCAGAAAGTCGGAATTATCAATTGTTGATGCGGTATTGTTTGAAACGTGAATATTCATTTCATACCTTTTTAAGTTTTATCGTATTACAAGGATATATTAGTTTTTCCATTCAAGAAATCTTTGCAGAGAAAAAAATAAGTATTTTGTAGTTTAACTTCTTTTAGATTGTCCATTTAACTTAGTTCTTGAGGTGAAAAGATTTAATATGCCAATACTTTATTCTGGTGGGTGTCAGTGTGGTGCGGTTCGATATATACTAACCCAAGAGCCCAAGAGACTTTATGCATGCCACTGTACAGAATGTCAGAGGCAGTCTGGAAGCGCCTTTGGTATGACGATGTTGATTGACGAAGATAGCATCGAAGTTAGTGGATCGCTCAAAGAGTTTGCACGTATATCCGACAAGGGTAACGTTGTTAAATCATATTTTTGCCCTAAATGTGGCGTAAGAATTTATGGAGTTCCAGGTTATGTTAAAGAAGTGTTCTCGCTAAAGCCCGGCACATTAGATGATACGAGTTGGTTGAAGCCTACGGCGATGCTATGGCTTAAAAGTTCACAAAAGTGGTTTAAGATTCCGAATCATATTGAAAAATTCGACGAACAATAGTCTATGGGTCACATAATTACGGTAGTCAAACAAAATTCTTGTTGTTACTCCAAATCGATCTCTAGGATCGACATATGAAAATCATATGAAATCTCTCCTTCGTCTTCATCTTTGAAAATTACTCCAATAAACTCGCCATCTAGCATTACTTCTGCCGAATCATCTTTATTCTCACGGGCTTCTATACTTAGCCTGGAATTTTCAAACTTTGTTCTTAGGTAACCTTCAACCTTGGATATTTCGGAATTATTCATTAAAAACTCCTAATTATTGCTTTTCTTTGTCGGAAATGAAATAGCATGGAATACTTATAAAGTGATGTTGGTCAAGAGAAGAAATTTTATAACAAAAAATACATATTGCAGCCGTTCACGACGCTGAAAATATGGCTAGAAACCTATTTCTATTTTGTTTCGTCGATTTATCTCAAAACGACGTCCCTAATTAGAGCCAACAACCTGTCTAGCTGCTTCAGCTATTTTATTCCTATCGGGAAAAACAGCGTCTTCAAGAGTTGGGCTGTACGGGATAGGGACTTGCAGTGCACAAACTCTTCTGATAGCAGATTTAAGGCATTTGAAAGTCCCTTCATCTTCGGTTACAAGAGCGGTTATTTCAGCTGACGCCCCACAAGTAGGTCCTGCTTCATCTGCTACCACTAGACGGCCGGTTTTTCTTACAGATTCTCTAATGGTTTCTGTATCCATCGGCACTAAAGATCGTGGGTCAATAACTTCTGCAGAAATACCTTCTTTTTCCAGAATTTCCGCTGCTGCCAAGGATTCATGCACTAGCCAAGCTAGAGCGACGATTGTGACATCTTTGCCTTCCCGTTTTATATCCGCTATTCCCAAAGGTATGGTATATTCTTCTTCAGGCACTTGCCCAAGCATCGTTAACAAGCGAGTAGACTCGAAGGAGATTACAGGATTATCGTCCCGGATCGCGGTTTTTAGTAAACCTTTAGCGTCATATGGCGTAGATGGTAGGATCATTTTAAGCCCAGCTAAGTTCATGAACATCGAATATGGACTTTGGGAGTGCTGTGCAGCCATCCGAACCCCGCCGCCAACAGTCGCACGATATAACAGTGGAAATTTGGTTTGGCCACCAAACATGTAATGTATTTTCGATGCTTGATTAACAATCTGGTCCATTGCTACGAAGGAAAAAGTTATCATTCTCCAATCGATTATAGGCCGGAACCCTGATCCAGCTGCTCCTATTCCCATGCCGGTTAAAGCCCCCTCGGCTATGGGAGTCCCTCTCACACGACTATCTCCAAATTTATCAACGAGCGGGACTGGAGCATCGGTTGATAAATGAAAAGTGTTGGGGTCGCGTTCCATCTCTTCAAGAAGAGCTTCCATTCCTGCGTCAGCGTAGCTAATCTCTCGCATGTTTAACACTCCTTACTCAGCAAATACGTCCTCTGTAGCCCGATCAGGTGACGGAAACGGACTGGCTTTTGCAAAATTAACGGATTCTTCAATTTCTTGGAGGATTTCATCATCTATCTTCTGCCATTCCTCACTTGAAAGCTGCCCTTGTTGTTTTTGCAGATGGCGCACAAGTCGTTCTATTGGATCCTTTTGTATCCATCCATCTATTTCCGCTTGGGGTCTTATGTCTGGTTGTGTTGGGCGTTCAGTATGCCGTCTGTGTCTATACGTCTTGCATTCAATCAGTGTTGGGCCATCTCCAGCTCTTGCTCTGGAAACTGCTTCGTGGGCTGCCTCATAAACGGCAAAAATATCATTGCCATCCACTATTACTCCCGGCATGCCATAGCCTGCCGCTTTGCTTCCAATATCTTCGATCGAGAGTGCCGTTTTTGCGGAGGTATTCACTGCCCACAAATTATTTTCGCAAACATAAATCATTGGAAGTTTCCATGCCGCTGCGATATTTAGAGACTCGTGAAAAGGACCAGCACCAGAGGCACCATCACCAAAAAATGAAACAGCTACGCGACCCTTCCCTTCTAACTGCGCGGCAAGACCGGCCCCCGTTATGATCGAAATTCCGCCGGCTACAATACCATTTGCTCCCAGCATACCAATAGAGAAATCCGCTATATGCATTGAGCCGCCTTTCCCTTTACAGTATCCGGTTTCTCGACCATACAGTTCAGCCATCATACGGTTTAGGTCGGCACCTTTGGCAATACAATGACCATGTCCCCGGTGCGTACTGATAATCTGGTCATCTATATTAAGGGCGGAGCAAACCCCTACGGCAACTGCTTCTTCACCTATATAACAATGCACCGTGCCGTATATATCTCCAGCCACGTAGTCGTCTGACGCTCTTTCCTCAAAGCGTCGGATTTTTTGCATGATTTTAAGCATTTCGCGCTGTTTTTGTGGAGAAATGTCCATGTCTACCATCCAATCTCAAATGACTATTTTAATAGTGTACGCCAAAAATCGGAAGCTGAGTACTGATATCTATGTACTTTTATGGTTTCACATTTTTGATTATAATGTAAATATAGAAAATTAAATATGTGGCTGTACAATTTAGTTGGAAAATTGAATCTAAATTGTGGCTGTTAGCAATCAAAATAATCGTAAGATTCCCAGAAAATCCAGTGTTTTTGGTTAAATTTGATCTGCCTATCGATAACCGAGTAGAAAGTTTCTAGGAGACTTTACGCTTGTTGTCTTCATATTTTTCCACAGCGGCCTTCTTTGCTTGTTCACGCTTTTCCCCCCCAAATAGAAGCCCAGCTGTTGTGAACGCTACGGATAAACCTACGGCCGATAAAGTAGCTCCAACCCCCCAGACGGCACCGTGTTCCCTCCAGATGAACAAAATACCATACCAGAATGCAGCAAAAGAGGAGACTGTAGCTAGTAATAAAAAACCAATGCGTAAACAAAGTCCGCCAATTCGATTGGCTGAAATTAGTTCTCTAAAAGCAGCGCTGCTTTCGGCTTCCCTAATAGCCTCACTTATTTCTTTTCTGGCAGTTTTTGCCCAATCCTTGTAGCTAGTTCCTGTTCTTCCGTCTATACGATCTGGATTCAGTATTAGATCTTCCAGGTGGGCAACTATTTCCTTTGCTCGTTCCTTTGCTGCGCGTTGTTTAAGGTCTGGGAAAGGTGATTCTTTACGATGGATATCTTCGTCCAAAGTGTCTCTTCCAAGCAGTAAATCCATTGCTTCGTTTTTTTGTGATTCTTTGTCGAAAAAATTTTCCAAATTTGACTTAGACCGATTGTATTGAGAGGAAGGGCTATAATTATTCATCGTTGTTTCCACGATTGGATTGCTCGCTATCGTATGCTATTTGCTCCAGAAAATAGCGATTAAGAGTTTCTTTCGTGGGCATGTCCAGGTTGTCAAATGCCATGGACAGTGAAACGTCACAAGGATCGTAACGTTTTGCTTCGCCCGAAGTTTGAAATAATGCTCCAGGGCCAGTGGTTGGAATTAGTACTTTTATCTGAGCTTTTTTGGGTGGCTGTAATGTTCCGTAGTAATTAGATATTTTTATTCCTCCAAAACTCCAATTCTCGATTGCATAGGGAGTATTCCCGATTACCACGGTCATTGGTGCAAATGATCTATTATCTTTTCGGCGCTCCGTTATGGGTAAGGTAGCTTTTTTCTCAACTTCTAACATTCTTCCCTCGTGTGTTTTGATGATTTCTCTGCAACCACCATGCCAATTATTGTACTTTACAATAAAAATAGCATCCCTTCTAAAACACAGTAATCGACAGTTGCCACATAATACAAATGCAAAAGAGATGGCAGAGCAACTGTCGTATTACTTAGTTAGTCAAAAGGCACCTATAATTTTGTTGAATTTGTTTTTTTTATAAGAGCATCAAGATCACTATTTTTTTACTAGTTTAGGTATCATTTTTAGACGTTTAAGAATCGGATCAAGTAAATGTGACGTCTCTATTACCTTTTGTCTGTATTGCAATACAAAACTGGAAGTTTGACTGCCGGCCCTATTTTTTTTTATCACGTAAAAAGAAGGTCTTTCGTGGCTATTTTTGAAGATCGAAAAAACAGATATCATGCCATTTTGATCAATAGCGTAATCTCGCCAATAATCTTTTATAACACCGTCGCTATAAGTCGATAGTATTTTGTTCAACTCCGCTTTGCTAAAATAAAGTGAATTTCCAGAGTGCTTAGTTTGTTTTAAATTTATCAATTTGGCCATATCTTTGAGCTCTCTAATAAGTAGTACCTGCCAGTATACTTTCTTCGAAAATATGGGCTAGGTAAAGAGACTCTTTGTTAAATCGAGAGATAGATATTGGTTATCGAAGGGGAATTGTGATGATTTTTAGTTTTGGATAGATAATATCTGCAGATATTGGTTACTCCCAGGGCAACACAATGTATTAGGATCGGAATTACACTTAAAACATAAGTTACCCGAATAGTTTGATTTAGGAGCGTTTGAAGAGTAGTATTAAAGCCCCAAAGACTCGATTGAGTTAGGATCAAATTTTACAGTCTCTGGAGAATAAGTTGGCTGATATTTTTCAAGAAATAGACGAAGAACTGCGGCAAGACAGAGCCTCACAACTTTGGAAAAAATACGGTAAATACTTGATCGTTGTAGCATTAACAATTGTACTAGGGGTAGCTGGATACCGTTTTTGGAAAAAAAATGAATATGAGGGGCGAGAGAGAGCATCGGCGCTGTATGAAATGGCAACAAGTAGGGCTGATTCTGGTAAACTGGATGACGCTATCGAAATACTATCTGATCCCATTATGAGAAATAATATTGGATATTCAGTTCTGTCGAAAATACAGCAAGCGAATTTTGCTAAAGCTCGTGGTGACTATGATGCCGTATTAACAACTTTTAAAGCGATAGCAGAAGACGAAGATAATCCTCTATTTATAAGAGATTTTTCTCGTTTCAATTATCTTTCAAATCAATATCAAAAGACTTCGAGACTAGAAGTCCCCTCCCAGTTAGATGATTTGATTGATTCTGGTGGCCCATGGAGTTATTTAGCTAGAGAAATGAAGGGGCTGATTGCCCTTGATGCGGGAGATAGGTCTAAGGCATCTTCGATATTCCAAAATTTAGTAGATGATGCAAATACCCCGAAAGCTATGCGTAATCGAGTGGCCGAACTGCTAAAAACATTTCCCTAAGTCTGTTAAAGAAAGAAACTGAAATTGCCTGTTACAAGAATAATTTGCCGACTATTTTTCTTAATCATTTCAGTAATATTGACTTCCGGATGCAGTCTAGGTTTCTTGGGAGAGAAGGAACAGAAGACGCGCATAGCGGGTGATCGTGTTTCAATTTCCTCGCTAGATAAGGAATTGCAGATAGATGATTCGCTGAAAGATACTCGGGTCTCAACGCCTTATCCAAAAGTCAACAAACGCTGGCTACAGCCTGGGGGTAACTCGTCACATTCGATGCAACATTTGAGTTTTGGAGATGCTCCAGAGATCATTTGGCAAGTTGATATAGGTGCGGGATCGTCCGGTAATACGGTCTTAATGGCGTCACCTGTAGTCTACGATAGCCATATATTCACTCTAGATGTGTCCGGTAAAGTGAGGGCGTCAGATATTAAAGATGGTTCCCTAATTTGGGAATTTTCTGCCAACCAGCAAGAAAAAGATTCAGTTTTTGGAGGGGCTATAAGTGCCGGAAACGGCAATGTTTTTATTTCCCTAGGCTCTGGCCACTTAATCTGCTTAGACGTGAATAACGGAAGGGAAATCTGGAGAACGTCATCCGGCAGTCCATTAAGGAGTCCTGCTTCTTACAGTGATGACAGACTTTTTGTAATTACTATTGATAATAGGACAATAGCATTTTCTGCACAAAACGGCCAAAGGTTGTGGCTACATAACGGTATATCTGAGAAGGCAGCACTTCTTGGAGCGGCTAGTCCGGCGATCAAAAATAATACTGTAATTTTGGCTTATTCGTCCGGCGAACTTTATGCAATGAAGGCAGAGACGGGTAGTGTTTTCTGGGGAGATAATCTCGGAAAGACTCGAAGAACGGCAGCAGTAACGAATATAGCTGATATTCGTGGAAGTCCGGTTATAGATGGTGGAGTTGTACTTGCTGCGAGCCATTCTGGCCGTCTAACGGCACTAAACTTTCAGACGGGTCGGCGGCTCTGGGAACGTTCTATAGGCAGCACTAGCATGCCCTGGGTGGCGGGTGATTTTGTATATCTCATTTCGACAAATGGCGAAGTTATTTGCCTGACTAGATCGGATGGCCGTATAAAATGGTTAACGCAAATGCAAAAATTTAAGTCCCCAAAGGATAAAGAGGATACTATTAGTTACGTGGGACCAGTTCTTGCCGGTGATCGACTACTTCTTGCATCATCACTGGGAAAAATATATTCCATATCACCTTATACGGGAAAAGTTTTAGGAGAGACCAAATTGGGTGGAGGCTTTTATATTGCTCCGGTTGTTGCAAATAAAATGCTATTTCTTCTGGATGATAAGGGTGTTTTGACCGCCTTTCGCTAATAATAGTTTATAATTGGTGGGCAATTATGACGTTTGTGGTGGCCATTATTGGGAGACCGAATGTAGGAAAGTCAACCTTGTTTAATCGCTTAGTAGGAAAACGTCATGCATTAGTGGATGATACCCCGGGGGTTACAAGAGATCGGCGACAAGGGATTGGCAGAGTAAGCGATTTAGAGTTTACTTTATTTGACACGGCGGGTCTTGAGGAAGAAAATCAGAAAGGCCTAGCTGAGCGAATGAGAAAACAAACGGAAGTCGCTATCGGCGATGCAGACGTCGTTTTGATGCTGATTGATGCCCGAGCCGGTATTACTCCACTTGATTCTCATCTTTGTCGTTGGGTGAGGCGACAGAAAAACAACATAATACTCATAGCAAATAAGTGTGAGGGCCAAGCCGCAACTCCGGGATTATTGGAATCCTATCGTTTAGGGTTGGGAGAGCCTATTCCGATATCGGCTGAGCATGGGGAAGGAATGGCCGACCTGTATGTTGCCCTCTCCAATATGCGGGGTGGGAATAGCTCAAAAAATGAAGAAGTCGATGAACAGCTGATGGGGTTAAGTTTGACAGCATGCGAGACTGAGCCACATTTATCGAGAGAAGAAGAGGGCGGCCAAGTTCTGCGCTTGGCGATTGTTGGACGCCCAAACGTTGGAAAGTCAACTTTAGTGAATACTTTAACAGGTAAAAATAGGGTTTTAACAGGCCCTGAGGCAGGCATTACGCGGGATTCGATAGAAGTAGAATGGGAATGGGAAGGACAGCCATTACTACTTTATGATACCGCGGGGCTCAGACGTAAATCTAGGATAGATGATAGGCTCGAGAAGGCGTCGGGCGAAGATACATGGCGTGCCATTAGGTTTGCACACATTGTGGTTTTAATGCTGGATTCACATTTTATGCTCGAAAGACAGGACCTTAATATTGCTCGAATGGTTATTGAAGAGGGAAGAGGATTAGTTTTGGCAGCAAATAAATGGGACATAGTAAAGAATAAAAAGGAAGCATTAACACGTTTGGAAAATAGAATAAAAATTTCTCTTCCTCAGGTTCGTGATGTCCCATTTGTCGCTCTGTCTGCACTGCAGAATTTAAATATAGAAAAACTGCTTGAAAGAATATTTTTTACACATGGCATCTGGAATCGAAGGATCGCCACTTCAAATTTAAACCGTTGGCTGGCTCGTGTTACAGATCGTCACCCGCCTCCCCTTGTACAGGGACGAAGATTAAAACTTCGTTATATAACTCAGACCCGAACCCGGCCTCCATCTTTCGTGTGTTTTTGTAATCAGCCCCAACAGTTAACAGACTCGTATAAGCGCTATATGATTAACGGGTTGAGAGAAGAGTTTTCTTTACCTGGCGTGCCAATACGTCTTTTAATAAGGGGCGGGAGCAACCCGTACGTCTAAAATTAGAGAGCTGGATCATTGAATGGTTAAGAAGATAGATTATGAGTACAACAAAAGCAGGGTTTGGCATGCATCATGCATTTAAAAAAACTGCGGGGAAAAGTTCCCATTCCCGTGAGATTTATGTCGATGGCGAGAAACTTCGTGTTTACCGATTATGGAAGGTTAAGTTGAAGCCGATGAGGGGTAGAGCAAGGCAGCAGCAGGTAACGCAGGATAATGTGCGATTGAAGCGGATAAGAGACCGTGCAAAGGGCGTTCGCTTTGCGTTGGGTCACGGAGATTTAAACTATCGCAAAAGAAAAGAAATGGAGCAGACGCTTCATAATTTGGAACTTGCCGCTGTAGCAATAAACCGTGAACTTAAAAACAGGTGAATTTGTTAACCTGTTCATTATTCATTTAAAAATGGTTAAGCCTAAATATTTCGGTTCCTTTATCTTAGAAAGTAATCAATTCACCTTGGTGATCGCACTCTGTAGAGCACAACTTAAGAAAAATAGGTATTAATGTATCGGGCGACTTCAAGTCGTGGATGTCTTCGCCTGGGAAAGCGGTCGATCGTAGCTTTGTTCTAGTAATTCCGGGGTCTACAATATTAACTTTTATATTGGTTTTTTGAATTTCTTTTGCGTAGGTTTTGGCCATTGTTTCCAAGCCAGATTTGCTAGCAGCATAGGCTCCCCAATAGGGATACGCTAGGCTAGAAATATTTGAAGAAACAAAAACTATTCGGCCAGCTTCGGATCGCCGTAATAAAGGGTCTAGACTTCGTAACAATCGTTGATTTGCGGTTAAATTGGTAGCAAGAACATCGTCCCAGATATTAGGATCGTAATGATGTATAGGAGAAAGTTGACCTAGGATAGCTGCATTGGCTATCAAAATGTCCAATTTCCCCCATCTTTCGTAAATACTGGCGCCCAGTCGTTCTATTGCGGGAAAATCTAAGAGATCCATTGGAACGAGGGTAGCTGAACCCCCAGACCTATTTATGTAGTCATCGAGTTCTTCTAGGGCGCCAACTGTTCGTGCAACGAGTACGACGTGAATGCCATTGTCGGCTAGTCCTTTGGCTAAGGCAGCACCGATTCCACGTGACGCCCCCGTTATAACTGCTAGCTTTTTTTCTATCTTGGCCTTCACTTTTGCCCCTTTATCCCGACTTTTTCTATATATTGATTTAGTGGTTTGTAGTTTTTGGTAGGATGAACCTTATTAAAATTTTTGCTGAATGGCTCATTTTATGTTTTCGATGGTATTTTTCATTAATTTCCGCTGTTCTTTGCTATAGCCAGATTCATTTAATGGTTTATTTTGTTTAATTGGGGGTAGATTTAATTGCTCAAAAGCATTTGCTTTTCCCTTTTGCTCCGGAACAGGCTCTAAAACTTTCAATGTTCCTCTGACTGTCATCGGCACAAGTTTAAGGATTGATCTAACACTATTTTGAATTAAAGGAAAAGATTTTGAGTTACTTATCCATTCTGGGTTCTTCTCTCCATTCAAAAGCCACTGTATGGCAATAAAAGACAAGCAAACTATCAAGAAACCTCTTATCAACCCAAATAGAAAGCCTAGTGATCTATTAATTGCAGTTAATTCATTTAGGTATATTTTCTTTTGTATTTTGAGACTTATTAAAGAAACAAAAATCAAAACCAGAAGCCCGACACAGATACCAGTTATCCAGGGGGCGTAAGTAATATTGGGTAGGAGATTAGTTAGTTCAGGTGACAGGTAAGGAGCTGAAAAAATGCCAGCTAAAAAGGCTGCTAGCCACGCAATTATTGAAAGAACTTCTTTTGAAAACCCCCTGAAAAAAGATAAAAATCCTGATATTAAAATAATTATTATAATAGCAATATCGGTTGGATGCATCCACATTTCACCCATTGCAATAGTACCAGTTTACAAAAGGCGCGAGTAGGCTTTTAGATTTACTATCGTCAGTGTGCATTTTTCTTCTCAAAGATTTTGACCAGCATGTTTAGATCGGAAATTTGGTTGACCTTCATACCAGTGGAAACTCCATTAAGTATTTTCCCAGGAGGAGTAATAGCTTCCGTGAAACCCAGTTTAGTAGCCTCTTTCAACCTCCTATCTAATTGGTTCACTGGGCGAATTTCAGCGGACAAGCCAATTTCTCCACAGAAAACACAACTGCTAGGTCCTGGGATATTGTTTAGCGAGGAAAGTAAAGCGCCGGCTACTGCTAGGTCGGCTGCTGGTTCGTTAATTTTTAGCCCACCGGCAACATTGAGAAATATATCTTTTTCTGAGAGCGAAATTTTGCATCTAGCTTCTAGTACTGCTATTACCATCGCTAACCTGTTTGTATCCCAACCGATTACCGCTCGGCGTGGTGTCCCAAATGGGGATGATGCTATCAGCGCTTGTATTTCGACCAGTAATGGACGGCTCCCTTCCATCCCTCCAAAGACACAGGTCCCGACAACGTTGGATCTACGTTCCCCAAGAAATAAAGTCGATGGATTTATCACTTGTGATAAACCGGTTTCCGTCATTTCGAACACACCTATTTCGTTTGTAGGGCCATATCTGTTTTTTACTGACCTTAAAATACGAAATTGGTGGTTCCGTTCTCCCTCAAAATATAAAACGGTGTCCACCATATGTTCTAAAACTCTTGGGCCGGCTATATTACCCTCTTTCGTTACATGACCGACTAATAACAGTATCGCACCACTCGTTTTTGCAGCTGCAATCAATTCGTGCGCCGTAGCCCTCACTTGAGAAACTGTACCCGGCGCCGCATCCAGGTCATCATTATAGATTGTTTGTATGGAATCAATTACTATTAGTTTTTGTTCGGCGCCACTTCTAAAAATCGGTAATATATCTCTCATATTTGTTGCCGAAACTAAGAAGGCAGGTGAATCGCCTACTTTTAGCCGTTTAGCGCGCACTCTAATTTGATCTGGTGCTTCCTCTCCTGTGATATATATGCATTTCATCCTATTGGATAACTGGGCTACAACCTGAAGCAGTATTGTAGATTTTCCGATGCCTGGGTCGCCACCAATTAGTACTACGGAACTTGACACTAAACCGCCCCCTACCACGCGATCAAACTCCGCGATTTTCGTAGGGGTACGTGGTGACCAGTCTGTGTCTCCTGATAAAGGCGCGAGTAGGGCGGTGTTTTCTCTCGTTGTATTCTTTTTTGATCGTCGGCTGGTGTACGATATACCCATTTCCTCTATAACAGAATTCCACGAGCCACAAGAATCGCAACGGCCACTCCAACGTGGATGATGCGATCCACATTCCTGACAAACATAACGGTGTGTCGATTTAATCATATAGCAGTCCTACCAATTCGTACTATCATGCAGTCAGATGGGTCAATTTGCGTTGTCCATGGCGCATGGAGTGAACAAACGTTGCTACTTGCTTATTTCCAGGTTGATCCAATTCATGAGGGCTACCAGACCAGATAAGTTTTCCTTCGTATAGCATAGCTATTTCATCTGCGATCCGCTTAGCGCTACTCATATCGTGAGTTATAGTGAGTGCGGTAATATTGTGGTCGGTAATACAGGACCTTATTAGATGATCTATCTTCTTGCTGTAGTGTGGATCAAGTCCCGTAGTCGGTTCGTCAAAAAGTATTATATCAGGATCACTCGCCATAGCTCGAGCAATTGCAACGGATTTTCGCATGCCCGTTGATATTGCTTCCGGATACAATTTTCCAATGTCTTGGGATAGCCCCAGTATCGACATGTTTTTTGCAGCGATTTCTAATGCTTCTCTTTTTGTCTTTTTTAATTGATTAATAGGACTGAAAGCGATGTTCTCAATAATTGTCATGGAGTCAAATAACGCTGCGTTTTGAAATACATAGCCTATTCGATGGTTAGCTGAAAAATTATCGCTTGAATTCTCGTCGACACGTTTACCGCCCAGCGTGATTTTTCCGGCATCTGGCTGGTAAAGGCCAGCTATACATTTTACTAGAACTGATTTCCCCGACCCAGAGCCCCCAATAATCACCAAAGATTTACCTTGAGAAATCTCAAAATCAACATTCTCCAGTACTGTTCGACCGCTAAACGACTTATTTAGACCTTCGACTTTTATCAGAGGGGGGTACGTTATTTTATTCATTGTGAAGAGAAAAATAATTCCGTTAGTAGATAGTTGGAAATTAGAATAAGTATAGATCCCGAGACCACGGCATTGGTGGTGGCTCTGCCAACCCCCTGGGCACCGCGGTTACAGTAATAGCCGTGATAACAACCCATTAGGGCCAATAAAAAGCCAAATACAGCGGCCTTTATAAGGCCCGAAAAGATGTCCTCAAATTGTAGATAGGAAAATGTCCTATCAAGGTAGATAGATGCATTAAAATCAAGTTTGAATACTCCGACAAGGTACCCGCCGAGAATTCCTATTATGTCTCCAAGTAGTACAAGGATTGGAAGACAAATAGTACTGGCAATTATGCGAGGTGCAATTAAGTAGTCATAGGGGTCTGTAGATAGTGTCTTCAAAGCATCTATTTGGTCGGTTACTCTCATGCTCCCCAATTCTGCAGCAATAGACGAGCCTACTCGACCGGCAACCATCAAACCTGCTAGCACCGGGGCTAATTCGCGTGTTATAGAAAGGGCAACGACAGTGGCTACGGCCCCTTCAGATGAAAATCTTGAAAAACCGGTATAGCTTTGGAGAGCTAAAACCATTCCAGAGAAAAGAGTGGTTAATCCCACCACTGGAAGTGAGTAGTACCCAACATCTACTATCTGGTTTAATAAAATACGATAGTAATAGGGGGGTCTAAAACAGTGTAATATTGTTCGAAGTGAAAAAACACATAACCGGCCCACGGCATTTAGGTGATTTAGAAAATGTTTTCCAATGGTATTTAGGGACTTCATGGGTAGATCCGGTTTATATTTTTAACACCATTATGACGTTGCACAACCATATATTCTGGAATGCCGTTTCCCTAATCCAGTAAATAGTTCATGGGGTACTGTACCAGCGACTACAGCTGCATCGTCAACAGTAAACTTATCTCCAATTATTTCAACAAAGTCTCCAGGTGTAATTGTACTTTCTGGAACGTCTGAAATATTTACAGTTATGGTATCCATGGAGACGCGACCAATAACCGGTAATCTGAATCCTTCGAAGAAAACGTAGGATGCCGAACTAAATGATCTTTGATAACCGTCGGCATAACCTGTTCCTACCACAGCAATTCGGCTGTTTTTTTTCAATTTGTGAGTTCCACCATAACCCACAGCCGAACCGGCTTCAGCCTGCCGGACCTGTAATATTCGGCCGTATAGATCTACAGAGTGTCGAAGCGGATTAATTTCTTCGTGACCGGGTAAACTTCCATAGAGAGCTATTCCTGGTCGGGCCATGTCAAAATGAAAATCGGTTCCTAGAAAGATTCCTCCTGAGTTCGCGAGACTTAACTTTATATTTGGGAGGAGTTTGGAGAGAGCTTTGAACTGTTCTAATTGCTGAGTATTATTTTCGTGATCAGGTTCATCGCTACAAGCAAGATGTGACATGATTAGGCAAATATGGGCTCCATGAAGTACCGTTGGTGATTCTATTGCACTTTTATAATCACGTAAAGAAAGGCCTAAGCGATTCATTCCTGTGTCAACGTGTAAAGTCGAGGGGTATCGGATATTTTTTTTGAGATTGGAATCATGCCATCTGTTCAGTTGGTCTAGATCGTTCAGAACTGGTATTAGATTATATCGATGAAAAATGTGTTCGGTATTCCGAGGGACCCCATTTAACACTGCAATTTTTGTCTTTTGGTTCCGGATTGCTTCTCGAAGTTCGATTGCTTCATCAATCGTAGCAAGAAAAAAAGTGGAACAGCCAGCCTTTTTAAGCGCCTGTCCTACTTTAACTGCACCTAGTCCATAGGCGTTTGCTTTTAAAGTGGCACTGCATTCTGCTGGAGCCAGTTTTTTTGTGAGATATCTATAGTTGCGGACGATGCGACCAAGATGAACTAGAAGGAGTGAATTAGCAGTCTTGGGAACCTTTTTTATATCGATCATTATTCATGACGTTCTGGTAGGCGCTCGTCGGCTATAAAATCAGAAAAGCGGGTCGTTGGACCATGGAAATGCAGAGTTATGGTGCCCGTTGGGCCGTGTCGTTGTTTACCAATGATAACTTCTGCTTTCCCGTGGGCCCGGTTTCGCAAATCCATCCACTTATCGTGGCGCTCATGAAATCTATCATCGCCTTCTTCGGGTCTCTGTACTGGCTCCAACTTGTCCAAATAGTATTCCTCTCTAAAAACAAACATTACTACGTCGGAATCTTGCTCTATCGATCCCGACTCTCGAAGGTCTGCTAAAACAGGGCGTTTGTCTTCTCTCTGCTCAACGGCGCGGGACAACTGAGATAGGGCAAGAACTGGAACGTTGAGTTCCTTTGCAATGGCTTTCAAGCCTTGAGTGATTACCGAAACTTCCTGGACTCTATTGTCTGCTTTTTGTCCGGTCGGTGGGCGCATTAACTGAAGATAATCCACTATAATCAATGACAAGTCTTGCTGCCGCAGCAGTCTTCGTGCACGCGTCCGTAGAGTAGAAACGGTGATAGCTGGCGTGTCGTCTATAAATAGAAATGCAGATTCTAATTCTTGGCTTGATTTGACCAGTTTTTGAAAATCGCTACTCGATAACTCGCCTCTCCGAATTTTCTCGGAAGAGATTTCCGTATTTTCCGATAATATGCGAGTCGCCAACTGTTCAGCTGACATTTCTAGTGAAAAAAAAGCAACTACGGGTCTTTGCCCATCGGGTTGTGTCGCTGTAGCAACGTGATAGGCGATATTTGTGGCTAAAGCGGTTTTCCCCATTGCGGGTCTGCCCGCTAATACTAATAAATCTGATGGATGAAGGCCACCGAGCTGCCTATCTAGATCGCGAAATCCCGTAGCTACACCCGCTAACCCACCGTCCCTTTTATATGCAG
>CAYFGZ010000062.1:0-19163 GCA_964342575.1 uncultured Nisaea sp.
TTCATCTGTTTTGATGACGCCCAATTTTTAAACAAACAATATACAGTCTGGGGCAGGGTTAGCTCAGGAATGGAATTTGTCGATAATATAAAAAGGGGCGAGCCCCCTTCTAGTCCAGATAAAATTGAAAAAATGCAGGTTGCTATAGATTCTAGATAAGGTGCACTTTTCTAATTATGACTTACCTGATTTTTGGTGGTGCGGGTTTTATAGGACTCAATTTGATAGAACAACTACTATCAAGTTCAGAGCAGGTGATTGCATTCGATAGAGCCTGTATCCCTACTCCCGCAACCGTAGCTTTTTCTAGATTATCGGGAGATTTAAAGGTAATCCAAGGTGATGTTACTGATCTGGATGAGGTGTCCCGGGCTATAAGTGACAATTCGATAAGGAAAATATTTTATGGGGCGGCAGTTACCGCTGGTTCTAACCGCGAGAAAATGCACCCAGAAACTATTTTTTCGACGAATACAATCGGTTTAATTAACGTATTAAAGGTCGCGGCGGAAACACCTTCGGTGGAGAGGCTTATTAATATCAGCTCTGGTTCTGCATACGGTGATGGCGGCTTTGGAGATACTGGGTGGAATGAGCCGCTCGATGAATATAACACGCATGAAGCGCCAAAGTCCCTATATGCGATTTCAAAATATGCTGGCGAAAGAATCGCATTTCGCATGGGACAACTTCTTGGCCTTCAAGTTCAGAATGTTCGTTTGAGTTCGATTTTTGGTCCTTGGGAGTATGATACAGGCCTCCGTGATACATTGAGTGCGCCTATGCAGGCTAGCCTCCTGGCGTTGAAGGGTTCAATAGCACTTATAGACCGACGGGAGAATAGAGACTGGACTTACAGCCGTTACGTTGCGAGTGCTCTCTGTGCGTTAATGGACCATCAAGAGCCGAAATCGAGTTTATATAATATTACATCGGAAAAAACCTGGAGTGTTATTGATTGGTGTGCTCTTCTTGCTACCACTTTCCCGGACTTTAGATATAGATTGATAGAACCGGGAGAGACACCTAATGTAGATTTTTTTGGTCATCGAGATCGTCTCGCGATGTCTTCAGATCGTTTTATTAAGGATATAGGCTATGTTCTTCCTTTTAATATTAAAGAAATCTATAAAGACTTTGAACATTGGTTAAAAGATACTGACGATTTTTGGGAATGATTTTGATTAACTCAAAAGAGTAAAGAGTAATCGATTGTGCTCGACATTTCGGTCGATTGGTTAGCATTGGTAAATGAGATGACGGGAGAGGATAATGCGTTTTGCTAGTTTTGTAGTCAACGGTGCAGATACATGGGGCATTGCGACGGAGGATGGACTCATAAGTGTACAAGATAAAACACTATCAAATCATCCCACTTTGCGATCGGCTATAGCATCAGGAAAATTAACTGAAATTCATGACGAGTTGACTGGAAAAATTCCAGATGTATCACATGAGCAAGCTACTTTTCTCCCAGTTATTACTGATCCAGAGAAAATTCTTTGCGTGGGCTTAAATTATCACGAGCATCGCCTTGAGGGAGGACATGGAGAGGTCAGTAATCCAACTATTTTTGTTAGGTTTGCTAACGCACAAATTGGACATAATCAACCCATGCTAAAGCCGCGGGAGTCCGATACGCTCGATTTTGAAGCCGAGTTGGCGGTCATAATTGGAAGGGGCGGCCGTAGAATAGATGAAAAAGATGCGCTTTCTCACATAGCCGGTTATTCTTGTTATAACGACGGTAGCGTCCGAGAGTTCCAACGACATACCACTCAATTTACTCCGGGTAAAAATTTTATGGCGACAGGGGGATTTGGCCCCTGGATGGTGACTCCTGACGAAATAGTCGACTTACAGAATGTGACAGTCGAATCTCGACTAAATGGACAGATTATGCAACATGCAAAAGTTGCCGACATGATTTTTCCCATACCAAGGCTCATTAGTTATATTTCAACTTTTTCAGAACTTGTCCCTGGGGACGTTATAGCAACGGGGACACCGGGCGGAGTTGGTTCAAGGCGTGATCCCCAAGTGTGGATGTTTCCCGGTGATGTCTGCGAGATAGAAATATCGAGTGTGGGTACACTCGTCAACTCTATTAGGGAAGGGTGATAAAGTTTTGACTGTGAATATTCCATTTAACAAAGATTTCGACGTCCCCTACGGTGTTGTAGAACAGATTGCTCCAGGAATCCGTAGGATAACGGCCAACAATCCAGGACCATTTACCTTTAGAGGAACGGGCACCTATATTCTAGGTGAGGGTCAGGTTGCTGTAATTGATCCGGGTCCGAACCTTTCTGAACATGTCAATGCTATCTTGGAAGGGTTGGGCAATGAAACAGTTTCACACATTTTGATCACACATACCCATAATGATCATTCGCCCGCGGCTAAGGCACTAAAAGAAAGAACGGGAGCTCCCACATACGGCTTCGGTCCTCATGGTAGCGGCAAAGCTGAACGCGCTATCACTATTGAAGCTGGTGGTGATATGGACTTTATCCCGGACGAATTTACTCCTGACGGTTGCACAATAGATGGAGACGGTTGGCGTATCTCATGTGTTCACACCCCAGGGCACACATCAAACCACCTTTGTTTTTCTTGGGATTCCGAGAAAGCACTTTTTCCCGGTGACCAGGTTATGGGTTGGTCCACCAGCATTGTTTCCCCTCCCGATGGTGATATGGGAGATTATTTGAGGAGCCTCGACAAACTATTATTGCGAGAGGATAAAGTATTTTACCCCACCCACGGGCCTGAGATAAGAGAGCCTCACACAATAATCAAGGCTTTCCAGCAACATCGTCTCGAGCGCGAACGTAAAATAATAGAGTGCTTAGACACTGGATTTGATACTATCGAAAAAATGCTCCCAGTCGTTTATGCAGATGTTTCGCAAAACCTGCACGCCGCTGCCGCCCGATCTTTATTCGCGACCATTATTTACTTGGTAGAGGAACAAAGGATTGTTACTCTAGAAAAGCTGTCGATAAATAGTCGTTATAGGTCCAAATAAACGAAATAAAGACCTGCTAAGGTCTAGCGATACCGCTGATATCTATGGTTTTTGCGATAACCAAAAAATGGATAGGTTCTGGGGGTAATGAAACCTCCATCTCTCCGACGTATAATCTCTTCAAGCATGAATTGAGTAACGTCAACTAGAGGTAACTTAAGTGCGTGCTTCAAATTCAAAAAGGCTAAATCGGATAGTTCCCCGCTGCCAGCTAGTTCGCCAGTCATGTCGTGTTCCCAAGCGTAAAAAAATTTGGCGTTGAAACGTACAGCTTTTGACGCTGGCGTAATGGCATGCCCTACATATTCTAATTTTCCAAGGTCGGGAGCTTGGTTTTTTTTCCTTATCTCATTCCAAGTGTTGCTGTCGGTTTCGCCTAGGTCACCTTGGGTTCCGAGCAAAAGGCCTGTTTCCTCGTATGTCTCCCGTATAGCTGCCATGGCAAAACCAAGTGATTTTAGTGGGTTACTGGAAATTCGGTGAGATAAATCGCCCTTGAGTCCTGTCGCTGGTTTTGGCCGATAGTCAAACTTTTCCACTTTTCCTCCGGCGAAAACATACACATTACTGAACACAGCTTTTTTTCCTCTTTTGCCCATAAGAACTTGTAGTTCTTGCCCGGCTTTTCTGAGTACAATCAAGCTCGCTGAGTCCCTGGGTTTTGCGGGGTTTTTTGATTTGGGGTTCCGTCCGGGTAAATCTCCTGGAACGACTTGCTTTGGGGAAAAAGTTTTGATAGTCAATTATACTTCCATAACAGTGACAGTTTAGATCTATGATATCACATTAGGGGCTTTGTTGTCAGTTGGGTAAGGAAAAATAGTAAATTGTTGATGTTTTCCAGAGGCTAATTTCGGACATTTTAATGAGTGCTGAAAAGACATCGTATCGCCTAGGCTTTTATCGATTTTTGTCTACGTCTCTGAACGGAAGATGGAATCCGCATTGCATCTCTGTACTTTGCAACAGTTCGACGTGCGATGTCGATCCCTTGACCATTTAGAATTTCAACAATTCTATCATCCGACAGGATTTTTTTGGGAGCTTCGTCGTCTATCAATGATTTGATCTTTGCTTTTACGGCTTCTGCCGAATGGGCTTCGCCGCCAGCAGCGGAGGCAATAGAGGACGAAAAAAAATATTTTAGCTCCAGCATGCCCCTTGGAGTGGAAATATACTTATTATTGGTTACACGGCTTACGGTACTTTCATGCATATTTATTGCCGCAGCAACGTCCCTCAAGACTAGGGGTTTTAAGTGCTGTACACCAAATCTAAAAAAATTATCTTGTTGGCTAACAATTTCGGATGCAACTTTAACAATTGTTGTCGCTCGTTGGTGAAGTGATTTGACTAGCCAGTTTGCCGACTGCATACATTCATTCAAATATTCTTTTTCTGGTTTAGGCATATTTTTCTTTGAAACTCTAGCAAAGTAACTATTGTTCACTAGAACTCGGGGCAGAGTATCGGGATTAAGTTCTACCAACCATGCCCCATCGGGCCCGGATTTTAGTATTACATCTGGGGCTATCTGTTGGTCCACAGAAGGTTCAAAAATTAGGCCTGGCTTTGGGTTTAGTGACTTAATTTCCGAAATCATTTCGACAATATCTTCGTCGTCGACACCACATATTTTTTTTAGGTTCGATATATCATGTTTTGCCAAATGATCGAGATTATCCAAGAGCGATTGCATAGCTGGATCCAAACGATCTTTATCTCGCAACTGAAAAGCCAAACACTCCGAAAGTTCACGAGCAAAAACGCCAGGTGGATCGAATTGTTGTAGCTTTGAGAATACTTCGGAAACTTGAGTTTCAGAGCACCCAAGCGCATCGATAACGTCTTGTAGGTCACCAAGAAAATAGCCGGTGTCTTCTATCATTTCTATTAAATGCGCACCAATTAATCTTTCTTGTAAATCAGGAAAATCTACGCCCAATTGTTCGTAAAGATGCTCCCGGAGAGTTTTATTTGCAGTAGCCGTTTCATCGATATTGAAATCAGGAGAATCAAAACTAGTTGCTCCTGCAGTATCTTTATAAGAACCTAGTTCCCTTCCTAAATTATCATCCGAAACATCTTGGGTTTCGTCCATACCTGCACTGCTCCAATTATTGTCATAATCGGTATCGTTTGGGTCGTCATTAGAATTAGGTAAATTTTCTGAAGACGTTTGTGAATGTGTGTCCAATATCGTTTCATCGAAGGGGTCCTCCTCCGAATTTGAGGTGGAGTTATCGCCTGTTTCCGCTTGTTCGTATGCGGAGATATTGTCGTGTGAGGCTTCTTCTGAAAAAGAGCGCTCCTCCTCGTCATTCTCTAAAAGAGGGTTTTTTTGAAGTTCACTTTCTATAAATTCCGCCAATTCAATATTGGAAAACTGCAAAAGTTTGATCGCTTGTTGTAGCTGAGGCGTCATTACTAGTGATTGTGATTGCCGAAGGTCCAAACGTTGCGATAGTGCCATGCTATCTCATCCTACAACCGAAAGCGGTCACCAAGGTAAAACCTACGAACATCTTGGTGCTCAACTATCTCAGATGGTATTCCTTCCATCAGCATGGCACCGTCGTGCAAAATGTAGGCGCGATCAACTATATCTAAAGTCTCCCTTACGTTGTGATCGGTGATTAGTACTCCGATACCTCGGTCCTTCAAGTGAGCAATAAGGTCACGAATTTCGCCGAGAGCGATGGGGTCTATCCCCGCAAGTGGTTCATCAAGCAGTATAAAATTAGGCTGTGATGCAAGTGCTCTAGCGATTTCCACTCGACGGCGTTCTCCCCCAGATAAAGCTAGGGCGGGGGTGCGTCTCAGGTGGCTTATCGAAAACTCTGCTAGGAGATCCTCCAAGAGAGAATCACAACGATCTCTATTTTTTTCAACCACTTCCAAAACAGAGCGAATATTCTGTTCAACGTTTAATCCACGAAATACGGAAGCTTCTTGGGGCAGATAACCGATTCCCAAACGCGCCCGCTTATATATTGGTAGGTCTGAAATATCTATGCCGTCTAGATGTATTGAACCATAGTTAGGTCGAACCAGACCAGTTATTACGTAAAAACAGGTTGTTTTGCCCGCGCCATTAGGTCCCAAAAGACCAACAGCTTCTCCTCGCTGTAGCGATAAACTAACATCTCGTAAAACTGGCCGCATTTTATACCGTTTGCCAATATTTCTAACCAGTAAACCGTCATTTTTCTGAACTAAACGAGGTATGCTATCTGTGGTCGACTGTTGTGAAGAGCTGAGTAGCCCATCTGTGTTATGACCATTCATAAATCTAATCTCGTTTTTTTCGAAGTGTTTCACGGGCGAATAATCCGCGTACCTTCTGCCTTGATTCTAACTTTTTATTAGATACTAACCTACTAACGCCTGTCTGCAAATTTACTTCTGCAACGGATCCATTTAATTGAGACTTTCCTCGTGTTATTTTGACGTCACCCGTCAATGTGACTACACCACCTATCACGTCGTAAACGCCTTCGTTTCCAATAGCTATTTCGTCGGCGGTGGTAATTTTTACTCCGCCAATCGCATCCATACGTGTAGCTCTAATGGAATCTTTTGGGCCTGATTCAAACTGTACAGTTAGTACGTTAGCTCCGATTGTCTTGTCTCCTCGTGTTGCAGTCGCTTTTCCGCGAGCAATAGCGATCTTCTTCTTTTCCCAATATTCTAAACTTTCTGACGCTTTAATGGTATCCAGTTTCGTTTTTAATTTTAAACCTTTGCCTTCGACCAATATTACAGATTTATCCAAGTCATATATACCCTTATCTCCAAAGGCTGTGCGATCAGGGCCCCGTATTATTACTTTTCCAGAGGCTTCCAAACGGTAAATTTCGTCTTTCTCAGTAAGGGAGTCTCGATACAGGGCTTTTAAAGTATCGGCGTGAACAGATACACGACCTCGTATTGCCATAGCATTTCCGCGAGCAATATAGAATTTCTCTCGAGAAAACCATTCTATCCCCTGCTCTGCTTCAACAAGAATAGATTGGGAATGCTTATTAAGGTTTGCCCCCGGACCTATTTCATCTTTATCTGCCAAAGCTGCTGTTGCTAGAAAAATAGATAATGCGTTTCCCAAGAATCCGCTTCCCATAAAACGAATCATGGCCTAGGCTTTCTGGGAGCTTTCAATATGGCTTTGCTTTTTCCTGTAAATATGATCTTGGCACCTTGCTCGAGTATCTGGAATCCTTCGGCATCGATTTGGCCTGCGGGTCCTTGAACACTCACGACATCGTCACCGATTGCTGTTCGAGTTCGAAAATCCAATTTCATTGATTCTGTTTTAAATTCATAGCCTTTATCGTAATAGACTTGTACGCCTCCGGAAAGATTTATTATCTCAGAAGATTTATGATATACACCACCCTTCGAGTTGACAGCGACCCAAGTAGAATCCCTTAGAAATAAGTCTGCCTTTGGCCGCCTCAAAAAGATTAGATCGTCCGATTTATGCTTTTGTATGGCTCTCATGGCGGAGAGTTGATATGAGCGCTTATTGTTATCTACCCCGAAATAACGTGGATTTTCTATAACCAATCCATCCACATCGACGTTTGGGATGGATACGTCGCCAATTCGGAATTGCCCTTTATCCGGCATCAACTGCGGCCAGGCAAAGGTTAACCCTATAATAGCAATGGCTGCAGCTGGGAAAAGCAGCTTCATAAGTGCTACGACTTTATTAACGCTGCCAACACGTCGTCTGGTGGACCGTCGAGGAAATAACCTGGATCGTCTGGAGGACGCATAGCTGTATATTGCCTCGTCGGGCTGCGGTGATTGAGGTTTTCTCAAGAATTTAACAATCGTCCAGTCTGTGTTAAAAGTTAAAGAATGCTACATATTACCCGCTCAATTAAGTGTGGCTAAAAATGTCTTCATTTTCGAAGCCGATAAGGTCTAGTTCCGAACGTGTTTCAACAAATTTAAAGCAAGCAGAAGCTATTGATGCCCGGTTCTCCCGTTCTAATCGGATCTCTAAAATTTCCTTAATTCTATGTAGATAAAGTACGTCAGAGGCTGCATACAATTTCTGCTCTTCGCTGATAATTTCAGCACCCCAGTCCGAAGACTGTTGTTGCTTTGATAGATCAATATCCAAAAATTCTTTGCATAGATCCTTTAGACCGTGCTTGTCAGTATATGTTCTAACGAGCTTCGAAGCTATTTTGGTACAAAATACTGATGATGTATTGGTTTCCAGGTATTTTTTAATGGCCGCGACGTCGAATCGTGCATAATGGAATATTTTTGTTATCGCTGGATTTTTAAGCAGATTAATTAGATTGGGGGCATTGTATTGATTTTGCAAAAATTGAACCAGGTGAGCACTACCATCGCCCGAGGAAAGTTGAATAAGACATAAGCGATCACGTTGGGGCTTTAGGCCCATTGTTTCGCTGTCAACCGCCACCACGTCCCCTAGGTCCAGATTATCGGGTATATCTCCTTTGTGGAGAATTACCACCTTTTGGTTTTCTTTCACCAATAGAGTTTCCTGTACATTTTGCTACAATTTGTTGATACGTCTCGTAAATATAGAAAAATACAGCTTGTCATCTCTAATGTCATTTTTATTCTATAGTCTGCTGACCTATTATAGCATCATAATCTATTTTGTTTGAAGACTTATAGAGTTATCTTTACTAGTGCGTCCAGTCTAGGCTAATTTCTTGCTCGTAAAAATCCTGGACGTCAGCTTCTGAGTATCCTAGTTCTCTAAGGATTTCAGAGCTATTTTTCCCTAACACTGGGGGCAATTCTCTAATGGACGTTGGAGTTTTAGATAGCTTAACTGGAGGTGATGTTAATTTTATATTGCCTTCCGTTGGATGAGAGTGACTTTGAAAAAAACCTACGGCATTAAGATGCGGATCCTTGGATAAATCGTCTAGCCTAGTAGCTTCTCCATGTGGAATATCACCAGCCAAAAGTGCATCTAGTAATTCTTTAGTATGCCAACCGCCGATAAGTTCAGACACTAATTCGTACAGTTCTCCGATTCTTTCACTCCTAAGTTTTGGATCAGTTACCCGGGGGTCCTCTACCATGTCTTCCCGTTGCATGATTGAAAAAAAGGTCTGCCAATGCTTTGTAGTATAAGGGAGTGCGCAAACGAACCCATCTTTGGTTGCATAGGGTTTTCTATACTCTACCATTGAGCGTTCATAGCCTGTTGGACCGAGTGGTGGTTCAAACGTCATTCCGGATTGATGTTCTACTAAGTTAAAACCAACCATTGCCTCAAACATCGGAACTTCTACTAGTTGGCCAATATCGTTCGCCACACGGCTGAAAAGCGCAGCCAGGGTCGCGTGGGCAGCGATTTGTGAACAAATTTTGTCACAGACCGAAGCATTAACGAAGGTTGGGTTACCGCTTCTTCCACCCTGCATCGCCGCCATTCCAGAAACGCCTTGAATAATATCGTCGTAAGCTGGAAGCTTTGCATTAGGCCCTGACTGGCCAAAGCCAACTAGGGCAACATAAATTATTTTTGGATTATGGGTTTTACAGTCTTCATATCCAAGCCCCAGTCGTTGCATTGCAGCAGGTCTTATGGACGTAACTATAACATCAGCTGTTGCTACTAATCTAAAAAATACTTCCTTTCCTTTTGAATGTTTAAGATCCAAAACCAAACTTTTTTTGTTCCGATTGGCATTTAGAAAAAAGTGACCCATACCTTTGTTGCGGAAGGGGCCTATTCCTCTCGTAATGTCGCCTTCTTTAGATTCTATTTTTATTACCTCGGCTCCGTAATCTCCCAGAATCTGGCAGGCATAAGGTCCAAAACCGACAGATGTGAGGTCCAATACTCTTATGCCTTCTAACGCCCCAGCCATCGTTTCAATCTCCCTTGGTCAGTTGAGTTCCCACTCAAAGTTTTATTCTTCAATCCTAGACACATTAACTTTTCCGAAAACAAAGACAACGTCTATGTGACAAGGTCCGTATATACGCGATTGATGACGTTTAATTTAACAGAGAAATTCATGGAATTCAGTAGGCTATTTTGTATAGCGCTATTCGGTTATAATCGAATTTTCTATTTTGGGAATCGCGAAATGGATCAATGATTATGCTGCGTGAGAATATGGTTCACCTCATTTTTCCATCTCCATCAAGGCAGGGCATTTTATCATGGTTCAAATAAAGGTTTCCCGGGTTCCCGATTTAGCGGATTGGTGGCCAAATCCACGACCCGCACTGGAGCAGTTTCCGCCCTGGATAAAAGAGTTGCGAAAATCAAAAAAAAATAAGCTTGAACTTAATATGTCAGATTGTTTGCCAGCCATAGAGTCGATGCTTCAAGGGGTGACTATTGAGTTTCCAATTGACATGACTTTCCAGCATATGGGAATACATCCTGCACTTGGAAAATTAATCCGATGTAGTCACGTTGGTTACCCTTTACTAGGAGGGCACGAACTGCGGCAGTACAAAAACGCTGAGTTTGCTGACTATCATGTGGTGAAGATTGGGCTGCCCTGGGTTATAACTGTTCCCAAGGGGTATTCTTGTTTGTTTACTCAACCATTTAACCGGACAGGAAATAAGGACGCGTTCTGCATCTCGGGATTGGTCCGCTGTGATATCTACTACAATATGATCAGTGTGCCATTCGCCATTTATCTAAAAAATAAAGGCGACATTATGAGCTTTTGCAAAGGAGACCCATTCGTTCAGATAGTTCCCATTAAGAGAGAACAAGTGGAGGTTATAGAGACCGATCTCAAACCAAAAAAAATGCAGCAAACGATCAATGATATTAGGCTTGGACAGAATTTTTATAAGAACATGGTAAAGGTGTCAGTAGATTAGGTGTTGGTGGAAACTTATTTGCTAATTTTGTTGTTGCGGTGTGACTAAAAGCACATTTCAATTTGTATGAGTATAGTATAGACATGTTACGAGGGTAATTATTAGAAACTAATTAAACCAGGAATAGCTATGCCTTCAAAAATTTATAATGAGTTATTGATAGAGTACTCAGACTCTAATGGCTTTTTGCACTACGCGAACGAGACAGAGGGAGCTACTCTTCAACCAGGACTGACTCAACGAGCCGCATTTGAAGGTTTTCAAAGTGGTGATCTGGAATTCATTAGATTTCTTAACACCACCAGTAATGATCATGTGTTCACGTCTGATCAAACGGAAATAGAAGTTTTACGAGCTGATAGTCAGTTTGCCGAAGAAGGAGCAGTTTTTAATTTGTTGAGTGCGGAAGTTACGGGATCACAAGCCGTGCACCGGTTTTTTAATACTGATACAGGCAAGCACCACTACACAGCAGACGCCAACGAAATAGAGAGTTTTGGATTGGATGAGAATTATAGCTCAGAAGGAGTTGTCGGTTATGGCGGGGTTGTTGATGGCAGGGAGGCTGAACAGGTAGCGAGCATGAGCTCAACGATAACATTAAACCAGCCTTTCTCCGCGAGATCTTTTTCAGGCGATGGAGCGTTTAGGTTTGATTTGGGTGAGAGTAATTTTTCCTCTGCAGGGCTAGAGGGGGTATCCGTTACTGCTATGTCTCCTAGTGGAACCGAGTTGCCCGCATACATGGGATTTAACGAATCGAATGGGCAGATTTATGGTTACACCCTGAAAGAAGGGCTTTCTCCTACTACGGTGGCTGTCGTCGCCGATGATGGGACGTCTCAGATAACTAGTAATTTTGTGATTTCGACCGGTGATGGTAACTCCAAAAGTGAAGCGGATACCTTTACTGAAAAATCACTAGCAGCGATGATGGCAATAGAGACTTCTTCTCTAGGAGGAGCCGTTTTTTCAACTCCATCCGGCCGGTCAGGGGGAGATTTTTTTACGGCAGCAACGGCATTTGACTCCACCAATTTGACCGCTTTTCAAGCTGCTAATCCTTCGATCGATGGAACTGGGACCACCATAGCTGTGTTGGATACTGGTATTGACTTGGACCATCCATTTTTTGGTCCTGATTCGGACGGGGATGGTGTTTCCGATAATATTGTAGCGTCTCAAGATTTTCATGGTGATGGGAATGGAGCTTCGGACCCAGATGGGCACGGAACTCACGTTGCCGGAATTGCTATGTCGTCAGACGTGACATATCCTGGAGTTGCTCCTGGAGCCAAGGTTGCAGCCATTCAGGTGCTTGGAGCAGATGGTGGGTTTCGATCTAGCGTAGAGGCGGGGTTGCAGTGGGTTATAAGCAATGCTTCCTCTTTAAATATTACGGCTGTAAATTTATCGCTAGGTAATGGAAGCAACTCTAATTTTGCTGCGTCTGCTGAAATGATTTCAGACGAATTATCTGCGCTACGATCTATGGGAATCATAACTTTTGCAGCCGCGGGCAATAGTTTTGCTGAATATAACACGCAAGGGATTGGATCTCCGGCGATAGATCCGAACGCGATAGCGATTAGCGCGTTAGATAGTTCGAACTCGAGCGCTGCATCATATTCTCAAAGAAGCGAATCTTTGACGTCCGTTTTTGCCCCTGGTACTTTTATAACAAATGCGGCGCCAGGTACTGGTGCGGCAATACAAACGTTGAGTGGGACTAGCATGGCGACGCCCTATGTTGCTGGAGTTTCATCCCTAATTCGCCAACTAAATCCGAATCTATCGGTTGCTGATTTCGAAGCGTTTTTAGCGGAATCTGCATCAACTTTCGTTGATCCGGTAACTGCTGGTAGTTATAGAATATTAGATGTTAACGGGCTAGCAAACCTAGCGACCGGGGGTACTTCACCTACTCCGACAAGCCCAACGAACCCTTCAACTGATGATCATGCAGATACAGTCGGGACTAATAGTCCAGTGACTGCTGGGGTCTCAGTTAGCGGGGAATTGGAGACAGGTGGTGATAAAGATGTATTTTCTTTCTCAGGTAGTGCAGGTTCAAGCTATACGATAGATCTTAGAGGAGCACCTTCTTCTTTAGGAACACTTTCTGATCCTCTGTTGCGTGTGCTCGACGCCGATGGCACGAGCTTGGCACAAGATGATGATGGTGGCACTGGTTTTGAGTCGAGCATGATTTATGTGCCGACAACCTCGGGCTTATTTTATATAGAGGCAGGAGCTTTCAGTTCGAGCCAGACTGGAACATATCAGCTAGATGTCGCCGACACTTCGTCGCAGGACGACCATCCAGATATTATTGGCAGTAATACAAATCTGTCGTTGGGCGTGGCACAGACAGGGGAAATAGAGGAGTCGGGTGATGTTGATGTATTTGCGTTAGATGTCAACAGTGGAACCACTTACACAATAGATCAAAAGGCTTTTTATTCGTCTGTAGGGACCTTGGCGGACCCATTGCTGACATTGCGAGATGGCAGCGGAAACATATTAGCTCAGGATGATGACGGTGGTTTTAGATTGGAATCGCAAATAACCTATACTGCGGAGAGTTCCACGACGTTGTATCTAGAAGCTGGGGCGTTTGGAACTCGGACGGGTAGCTACGAAATTTCGGTTGGATCAAACTCTACTATAGGAGATGTAGCAGATGTTCCGGGTAGTGGTTTAACAGAGATCTCGATCGGAATTTCTCAAACGGGAGACCTTGAAGTAGGTGGTGATAAAGACGTTTTTTCTTTGTCTGTAAATTCTGGCGGGACCTATCAAATAGATCTCAGAGGTTCCACATCCGGTGTAGGAACATTAACAGACCCGTTGCTCCGGGTACTTGATGCTAACAGTCAGGTTTTAGCCGAGAATGACGATGGTGGGAGTGGGTTCGAGAGTTCTTTAAACTTTACCGCATCGTCTACCGGGGAAGTTTTTCTGGAGGCTGGGGCTTTCAGTTCCAGTCAGACAGGCACCTATCAGCTGGACGTATCGCAGACGGGTGTTTCAACGGCTTCTCTTGGGGACCTTATTGGACAAACTGCTGCGCATGCTCCCCTAGCGTCCCTAGGGACAATTTTTGGCGGGGCGATAGACTTCGACGGCGATAGAGATATGTATCAGTTTTCCCTTACCGCGGGATCGACATACCAATTTAATATAAGGGGCTCGCACAGTTCGCATGGGACTTTATGGGACCCCCAAGCATTTTTATACGGGGAAAATGGTGAACTATTGGCGCAGGATGATGATTCCGGAACAGGCTTTGATTCCAGCATAAGTTATACCGCTCAGGATACAGGGAGTTATTACCTTGATGTAGTCGCAAACATAGGACATTTGTCTCACGCTACAGGAACTTATTCTGTCGAATCCGTGTTGTCATTAGCCTAAAACAGTAACTTAATTTCTAGCCGGTTATATGTACTGTATAACAAATGCCTATTAAAACTCTATTAACCATTAGTCGGGGGCTATAAAGCCAATTTTTTTGCGCCGTGCTTCACGAGCGGCTGTTATTCGGGCCTCAACGGCGCGGATTTCCTTCGCGAGATCACCCTGATCAAGGTATTTAATGAGTTCTTTCAGAATTTCTTGCTCTTGGCCCGGCAAATATGACACGCCATTATCTTTACCGAAAAGAGGATAGATTCCAGCATATGGGATGAATATGCCATCCCTGAACCATGAACGAATAGGCTTCCCATTGCGACCTTTTTCAACGTTTCCATTCAGTATATTTAATTGTTTTTGAATCCCAGCCCTAACCATTATTTCTGTGGAAGAGCGTTTTTTTCGTTTCGCACTTTGTATGCCACCAAAACGAGCAAAAAGCATATTGGTTGCCTCCATATCATTATGTTTTTGGACAGCATATAATAACTAAGTTTGATCGCAACTTCCTTGTGTTTTAAGTTAACAGAATCTATGAACTTTTAATATGAATTAGTTAGTTTTCTATGGTCAACTAGATGGATCGTCGTGTTTCCCACTGGTAGTATTTCGATTTTGTCGGTTTAGAAAAAATAGTTGGCATGAATTTGTGACAAAAATTATGTTTTTGAGATAATGTTGGTTTGATGACCTCGAAAAATAGATAGATCACTGACTACAAAGTTCTAATGGAAAGAATAAGCTGTTATGAATAATAAACGTCCAATAAAACAGAATTGGGTAGCAGCCAACATTATCTGGATCTGTGTTGTAGCTTTTAAGTTAGCCAGTATAGCATGGATTTGCGTGGTTGGGGGTATGCTAATTAGTGAGGTATTTTTTTATTATCCTTCCAGTGGTGGATTTAATTTAGGAAGAGTGGTGAAATCGCTTGGTCTTGGTTTTCTGATATTAATTGGACCACCAATTGGTGTTGCTGTTTTATGGAAAACATTTTGGTCTGTCATAAAAAGAGAATAGCCACTGGTCTCAATTGAAGAATGGCTTTTGGCAGTTGTAATTTATGGCGTGTGGCACAAAATTTCTAATATTGTTTTATAGCTAATTTTCCATTTGATACATTTCTTCTTGCAGGTAGTTCTGGACAGTAATTTTTTCGATTCTGGATTGTTGCGTTTCGATCCAGTCGATGTGTTCTTCTGTATCGCCTAGAATTGTCTGAAAAATTTCCCTTGTCACAAAATCTTTTTGTCGCTCACTCACCTCTATAGCTGTTTTTAAGCAGGCTTGATTGGTCAACTCGACAAACAGATCCGCGGAAAATATCTCTTGCACATCTTCGCCGATCTTTAGCTTCCCCAGGTCCTGCATATTCGGTAATCCGTCTAGAAGCAAAATTCTTTCTATAAGCAAATCAGCATGCTTCATCTCGCCAATCGATTCTTTGTAGATATGATTTGCGAGACGTTCAAATCCCCAATCTTTAATCATACGGGCGTGCAAGAAATACTGGTTAATTGCAGTTAGCTCGTTCTTTAAAATGATGTTGAGTTGTTCTAAAATTTCTGGATCTGCACGCATGTCTCCCCCACTAAAAATTTATCATAAAAAATGTAATATAGTAGTATTAAGTACACTTAGTATTTAATTTTTCAAATAAAAGTTATTTTTCCTCTGCTAATGAGAAGCACTATTACTTAATAATACTGAAAATGAGTTTCAGTGACTAATTTACCACTATAAACTTTGCGATTGACATTCATTTTCATGAAAATTAGCCTGAGACTTTCGACGAAAAATAGGAATTGAATATGTACGTTTGTAACTGCAACGGCATTCGGGAAAAAGAAGTACTGACCGTTGTAAATGCTGGGCTGGACCAATGGGAGTGTATTTTGGCTTACTTCCAGTGTGAGCCTCGTTGCGGCAAATGTGAGCAGGAAATAAGTTCAATGATTGAGGAGAAGTCTGGAAAAGTTCTCTGATGGGATGTCAATGTATATGATTGGACTTTTCCAGTTTGTTGCTTGATAATTCTTATTAACAGTTCGTAGGTTTCTGGCGATTAGATAGTCGATGGGGGTGATTATCGATGCTAGCAGAGTCAGCTTTGCGTAAAATTGTCCGGTATGGTTCATTGACAGTTACAGATGTTAGCGGTCGGAAGTACGTTTTTTTCGGTGAAAGGGGCCCCGCGGTAGCGATTAGGTTAACAGACCCCCGCCTGCATTTTCGTCTATTCTATAATGCACAGTTAGCTTTGGGGGAGGCGTACACGGACGGCACGATCATCCTCGAAGAGGGTGACATATATGAATTCCTGGAAATATGCCTCGCTAATCAAAAAACCCTAGAAAATACATTTCTACAAAAGTTACTCAACATTGCTCGGCGTTTGCGCGCAGCTATCAGAACTTATAACCCAATTGGGATTGCTCAGCGGAAGGTTGCACATCATTATGATCTTGGCGATGAACTATTCGATCTCTTCTTAGATTCGGGAAGACAGTATTCGTGCGCGTATTTTAAAAGCCCTTCGGACGATATTGAAACAGCACAGCAGTATAAGAAGATTCACATAGCTGCCAAATTACTCTTAGAGAATGGACAGCGGATCCTAGATATTGGATCGGGCTGGGGAGGGTTGAGTCTATTCCTGGCTGGTCTCAAGGATGTATCAGTCGACGGAGTCACTCTGTCTACTGAACAGCATAAATATAGCGTGGAGCGCGCTTTAAAAATGGGTATGTCAGAGAATGCTCGATTTCATTTGCGAGATTATAGGGAGTTGAAAGAATGTTACGATAGAATTGTTTCCATTGGGATGCTGGAGCATGTAGGCCCTAGGCATTATGGAGAATTTTACAATAAGGTTAGTGACCTGCTTACGGATGATGGGGTGGCGTTAATACACTCCATAGGAAAATTTAAAGATCCAAGTCCACAGAATACATGGATGGAAAAATATATTTTTCCAGGCGCATATACTCCGACTCTCTCCGAACAGTTTCCATGGATAGAGCGTTCCAATCTATTTGTTTCAGATGTTGAAATACTTAGAATTCACTACGCTGAAACGCTGAAACTGTGGCGACAGGCATTTGAGAAAAACCGGGCTATTGTAGCAGATATGTACGACGAACGTTTCTGTCGGATGTGGGAATTTTATTTGGCAGGATGTGAAGCTGCATTTCGTCACGGAGTGCTAATGGTATTTCAAATACAACTTAGTAAAACGTTAGATACGGTTCCCCTAACGCGTGACTATATCCATGAATTTGAAAAAACACATTTTAATTAGCATGGGGAAAATTGATTAGCATTGGGAAAAGCAGACTGGTTGGTTCTCCTACGTTTTGCCACAATATTTCTAATCTTTTTGAAATGAGTATCAGATGAAGTTTTCAAAAGCTAAATCAAGGATAAATAAAATTTTAACACAGACACAGAACCGGGTGCCTCGATCAGACATAAAAAACAGTTTCTTAGTTAAAAACTTGCAATGTCCCAGTTGCCTAGTCAGTGACTTCGAAATCCAGAGCGATGAACTGGCTTGTAATCACTGTCAATGGAGGATAGAGAATAAGGAGGGTAAGCCGTTCAATTTCCTAGATGATTCTCTCAAAGAACGATTTAACATAGTGCATACTGATAATGTTTCAGATCATCCTTACGACGGAAATGCTATTTATATAATCAATAAGGTGGTTGAGAGAAATGGTTGGATACTCGACTGTGGCTCCGGTTTCAGAAGTTTTACCCACGATAGGTTAATTCAAGTCGAAATAGTTGATTATCCAAACGTAGATGTTTTGGCGGTCAATCAGTTATTACCATTCAAGGACGCAACCTTTGACGCAATTTTTTCCTTGGACGTTCTAGAACATGTTGATAATCCGTTTGATTCAGCTGCTGAGATCAAGCGTGTTTTGAAACCCGGAGGGATACTCTACGTTGATATTCCCTTTTTACAGGCGGAACATGGATATCCTCATCATTATTTTAACGCAACTCGCCAAGGACTCCTGAGCCTATTTAATAATGAGTTAGAATTAGAAGGACATGTTGTCCCTGCTGCAGGTCATCCAATGGCCGTTTTGCATCAGTTCCTGACGACTTATATTAAACACCTTCCAGCAAAAGAGTCTAAAATGTTTTCACGTATGTCGGTAAAAGACCTTATAGAAAAATCGTATGCTGAATGGATGAAGGACCCTGTTGCTAGTAGCTTATCAGAGGAAGGGAGATGGGAATTGGCGTCCACTACGCAGGCTATTTTTCGAAAACCTGATAAGGAGGAAGGGGATACGAGCGCTCCCAATTTTCTTGTTCAGAATTTGCCCGGCTTTTCAATGGTCCCGATGTCAGCGCTTTCTTTTTTTGACGAAGGGAAGTATATGGAACTTTATATAGACATAAAGGAAGCCGCATGGCGGGGCCAGGTAGACCCATGGATACATTTTGTTATTCATGGTTTAGGGGAAGGTCGGTCACCGGCCATTGATATACCTATAGCGGCCTTCGAAAGTGACCCATTTTTTGAAGAAGCCATCTCGAACGGTGATTGGATGACTGCTGCCAAGAGGATTGATAGCGTGGCGCCGTTTTTGCGTGCTGTTAATATCCGAGATGCGTGGAAGTCCTCGAAGGAATTGGTGTATCCTGAAGATTTTCACACTAACTCAGAACATCCGATTATATCGTTTGAGGAGGCAAAGGATCGTTATCCTGATTTAGATTTGTCGCCCATGGCTAAATAGTAAAAGAAAGCTACTTCGTGTTTTGAAAATAGAGAGACTTCCCTTGGTTATACTCTGTAAAAATTGATTCCCAAAATTATGCGGTCGGTGGTTCCATTATA
>CAYFGZ010000063.1:0-18953 GCA_964342575.1 uncultured Nisaea sp.
GAGCGCTGCCCTCCGAAGGCAGAGGTCACAGGTTCGAATCCTGTCGGGTGCGCCAAACCCATAGCATTTTTGGGTGTAACACATTGATTTCTGAGCATAATTGCCATCACATTATGCGGAGTACATATCAAAGTGTCATACATAAACAGGCATCGTACCTGCACCTTAGAGGTGCTGTATATCAGTATATACGAAGAATACCGTGTGATATCAGGCCCCATTACAAGACAGACCAGCTATATTTCAGTTTGCGTACTAGATCACACACTGCTGCAAATCGTATATCTAAATCTATAAGTCAGAAGCTTGATGATTACTGGCTTGGAATAAGATTACAAAAAATAGACATCCCTAAGATTGCTATAATAGACCTTTATAACTCATCTCTAAAGAATGGTCCTTCTCTATCTCAAGCAACTCAACACTATCTAACCCTTAAGGATGCATGAAAATCTAAAACCTTTAGACAGGCAGCCATTCGTAACTCTGGTTATGTGATTGATCTACTTGGTGACCGTAACATTGGAGACTATTCAACTGCTGATGCTGGCAAGTTAAGAAGTTGGCTAATTGAGAAACAACTTACCGCCGCTTTTTTGGCTTCGATTTTTTTGAATTGGATGATTCTCCGGATTGTATGATGATGTCGTAAAATGGCATGAGAGTGCTCAACACGCGGGAACTTGGTGCTAGAAGGTTATTGCTATTTTCACTTAACAGTACCTAGAATACTCAATTCTAACCATCCAAACTTGCAGTGATCAAGATCTGACTGATTAACCAATGATTGAACACAAGGTCCATGCCACACCATCAAATTTAATGCTACCACGGTTTAAGCAACTAGCCTGGAAAATGGCAGAAGTAGCGTTGGACCCAGTACCCGTTGAAAATGATGTCGTGGATATGATCATTAACAGGATCATAGATAATGCCTCTGTAGCCCTAGCGTCCTTAAATAGAGGACCAGTCCAATCTGCACGAGCGATGGCACTTGCACACAAACGAGAAAGTGGCGCAACGCTTTTTGGCGTTGCAAAAGAAACAACCGTCTGTGCTGAATGGGCTGCCTGGGGGAACGGCACTGCGGTGCGGGAATTGGATTATCATGACACATTTTTAGGTGCAGATTATTCTCATCCTGGTGATAATATTCCCCCTATTCTCGCGGTAGCACAGCAATGCAATAAAAGTGGAAGTGACCTCATACGAGGGATTGCAACTGCTTATGAGATACATGTAGGCCTAGTTAGGGGTATTTGCCTGCACGAACACAAGATCGACCATATTGCCCATCTCGGTCCTTCGGTTGCGGCGGGCCTTGCCACTTTACTAAACCTTGAAAAAGAGGCCGCCTATCAGGGTATCCAACAAAGTTTGCACTGCTGCATCACCATGAGACAATCTCGTAAAGGCGAAATTTCATCGTGGAAAGCATTCGCACCTGCGCACGCGGGAAAAACTGCTATCGAAGCTATTGATAGGTGCATGAGGGGAGAAAGGGCTCCTAGTCCTATCTACGAGGGTGAAGACTCGATCATCGCGTATCTATTGAATGGTCGCAGCGCACGGGAAAAGGGAGGCTCTCCATATGACCCTTCATATGCTCTACTATTTCCAAGCGCTGGCGAGCCAAAAAGAGCTATTATGGGGACATATACAAAGGAACACTCCGCAGAATACCAGTCGCAAGCTTTGATAGACCTCGCATTTAGAATGCGCAAGCGAATTGGTAATTTGGAAGATATCCAGAAGATTATTGTGCACACATCACACCACACTCATTACGTAATTGGTACTGGCGCAGCAGACCCACAGAAAATGGATGCCGAATCATCAAGGGAAACACTTGATCACTCGATTATGTATATTCTTGCTGTTGCTCTGCAAGATGGTCGCTGGCACCACATAAACAGCTACACTAAAAAAAGGGCTTCACGCCCTGACACAATTAGGCTTTGGCATAAAATTTCTACCAAAGAGGATAAGGCTTGGACTGAGCGTTACCACTCGATTAACCCTTCCGAAAAAGCCTTTGGAGGTCGTATTGAGATCACAATGATGGGTGGTGAAGTGATTGTGGACGAAATAGCGGTTGCCAATGCCCATCCCTTGGGAGCAAAACCTTTTTCTCGCAGTGATTATATTAAAAAGTTTAAGATTCTCACACAAGAGCTCCTTAAGGCATCAGATCGTGAAAACTTTTTGGATTTGGCTCAAAACCTGCCAAACTTAACATCCAAGCAGCTCAAAGAACTAAATCTGGAGGTGCCAAAAGAACTAATCAAAGAAAATACCCGCACAGGTATTTTTTAATTTGCACCAAGCAATCTTTTAAAATATTCCACCTGTCAACTCACGCTTATCGCCGTTAAGTCAACATCTGACGGTTTGCAATTATGTGATAAAAGTCACAAATCAGATGAGGCGGCGACACTCCAACAGCCAATATACCATATTATGGTTAGCATCTGGGTGCTTCGTATGCGCACTCAAAATAGCTGTATAAAACTTATCAGCTTCCTCAATCTTACCCCCTTTATGTGCAGCAACACCGCGCTGTAACGCTTGTTCAAGAGAAAGTTCCATCAATTAACCCACAATCCTCATTCCTTGGATAATTCTTGTTTTAGTCGCGATACTTCAAGCAGACGAACAAAATTTCAAAATATAAAAAAAATGTGTTTTATCTTTACTTCGATGCTCAAATATTTAGTTTCTGGTTGAGATTTAGAAGATACTATCCACAAGGTTTTTAGCGGGAAACAGCTCCTTGTCCAACAACGCTATAGACGAACTAATTGTTCTTTATCATGAAGGAAACTTTCAAGAGGCCTTAGTGAAAGCAACCAGCTTGGCACAAAAATTTCCTGATAATATACTCATCCCCAACATATTAGCTGCTGCGAACGCTAGTTTGGGTAGGTATAAAGAAGCTGTCGCCTACTATTATAAAGCTATTGAGCTCGACCCTAGCAACGCCGACACATACAATAATTTAGGTGTTCTGCAAAAACAGCATAAAAATTACAGCGACTCTAGTTTCAGTTACCGCAGTGCCTTAATACTTAGACCTGATTTTGCAGACTCCTACTATAACCTGGGCAATGTTCTAGGGGATCTCGGTAGAGATGGTGAATCCTTGACGAGTTTTATGAAAGCAACTCAATTAAAGCCTATATATCCAGAAGCTTTCAACAATATGGGGCTCACCCTAAATAAGATTGGCCAAAATGAACACGCGATTACTTGCCTGTATAAGGCTATTGATCTAGAGCCCAAATATGTAGGTGCACATAATAATTTGGCTAATTTATTCCAAAAACTTGGCAAGCATGACGAAGCTATCACCTATTATAACAAAACGATTAAACTAGAACCGAACTACTCGCTACCCCACAATAATCTAGGAAATTCTTTCGCTGCTCTCGAACAGTTCGAAAAAGCCAAAGCGAGCTACCTTAAAGCTATTGGGCTTAACCCTTGCTACCCTGCGGCGCAGTACAATCAAGCTAATACTCTGGTGAAGCTTGGTCACCTGGAAGAAGCAATTTACTCTTACAATAAAGCGCTTCAACTAAAGCCCGACTATATAGAAGCATTCAATAATAAGGGAGACACTCTTTTCAAATTTGGAAGGGAACGAGAAGCGATTACAAACTTTAAAAAAGCTGTTACCCTTAACCCACAATATTCGGTGGCGTACAATAATCTGGGAACGGTCTATACTGACTTGGTTATGATCGAAGATGCTGCTACGAACATAAAAAAAGCTATCATGCTGCAACCTGATTATAGCGAAGCCAGATATAACCTCGGCATCGCCTTATATACTATAGGACAATATCAGGAAGCCGAAGAACTTTTTAGAACATACGAATTTAGTAAAAGTCAGCACTATTTGCTAGGGTGCCTATATTTCCGAGACGCGCAATCACTTTTCTATAAGCTGTTAGACTATTTGATAGATCGCGAGGAGGTTCACCCAATGATTGGCTCGCTATGTTCCCAAGCAGAAATTAAATACGGAAAAACGAGAAGAAACCTGTTTTGCAAAGATCCTTTGGCGTATGTATCTAAAGTTGACTTAAATGAAAGATATAACTTTGAGCAAGTTTTTGTACAAGGTGCAAAGTCCATCCTTGACGAGGATAACCTAGCAACAAAAAAACAAATGCTTTTAACGAATGGCTACCAAACCGCCGGCAATTTATTTCTCCGAAATAATAGTGTTACCGGTGAAATCGAGAAAATTATCCGTTCCGAGATAAATAATTACTATTTTTCCTTTGCAGATAGTGAAGAAGGGTTTATCAAACATTGGCCAACCGCCTATAACCTTGATGGCTGGCTTATCAGCATGAAAAATGGTGGAGCATTAGCGCCTCATATACACGAAAAAGGCTGGATAAGCGGCAGCATTTATATAAATGTACCTCCAAAAGTGAAGGCTAATAGTGGCAACCTCGTGGTCTGTGTCAGCGGCGACGAACTATCGGAAGAAGCAAATAACACACAAAAAACTATAAATGTCGTTACTGGCAGTCTATGCCTCTTCCCTGCCTCGCTCTTCCATTATACAATACCGTTTGAATCAGACGAAGATCGGATTGTACTAGCATTCGACATGGCACCGGAGTAATCAAGCCCTCAGCAACCTATTAGACATCTAAATGGTTGCATTGTAGACTATGACTTAGCTTACATTTTCTCGTTCCACTTACACCGTATTTTTGACTTTTTCTGGCGTTAGTATGGACTTCAATTTTTCCCCACAACATATCGAAATTAGAAACACCATGCGCCGCCATACCGAACAGGAAATGCGCCAGCATGTCCGCCAAGCCGACGAAACGGAACGCTTTCCTAAACACTTGTTCAAACGATGGGGAGAAATTGGGGCAATTGGGGCTCGTTACCCGGAAGCTGATGGTGGCGTTGGGTTAGACAAAATTTCAGATTGTATAATTCGGGAGGAATTTGGCCGGGTCAGCCAAGCTTTTTGTGGAGCCTTCTCAGCACATAGCCATCTCGGGATATGGCCTATATGGAAAGCCGGTACAGATTCTCAAAAAGAACTCTATTTTTTGCCCGCATTAAAAGGTGAAAAAATAGCTTGCTTCGGCCTTAGCGAGCCGGACGGCGGATCGAATATACGGGCGATGAAGACACACGCAAAAAGAGACGGCGACACTTACATTATCAATGGTAGCAAGCTATATATAACAAATGCTCCCATGGCGGACTTTATAACACTGGCTGTGCGAACAGCTCCAGAGCTGAAACCGGAATCTATCAGCTTATTCGTTGTGGATTTGCCAAATTCGTCTGTGCAAATTGAGCACCTAGAAAAAGAAGGATTGAAGGGGTCGGAGACTGGTGTTTTATATATAGACGATCTGCGTGTTCCGAAACAAGCCCTATTGGGAAATCGAGAAGGCAACTATCCTATAATTCTTGACTCGTTAACGGAAAATCGTGTGGGAGTTGCAGCTTCTGTTCTTGGTGTCGCGAAGGGAGCCTATGAAGAGGCATTGGATTTTGCCCGGACGAGAATAGTCGCCGGAAAGCCTATATTGGCATATCAAGCCGTGGCTCACCGCCTAGCTAATATGATCACAGATATAGAGGCCGCTCACTGGATGGTTTATCGAGGGGCATGGCAGGTAGATCAGGGTGGAATAGATCACGAAACGGCAGCAAAGATTAAATTATTTGCGTCAGAGTCCACATTTCGGGTCACCGAAAATGCTATTCGTGTTTTTGGAGGAGCAGGAATTATGCGCGATTACAACGTGGGACGTCATCACCGGGACGCTTTGGTCTATTTATTTGGTGAGGGCACTTCTGATATTCAGCGTAACTTGATATCGCGGTCTATGAACGAACGAGATCTACTACCATAGAGATAACTATCAAAAACTCCCTATGTCGCCGTTTCATGATCTCTGTCGATAACGCATGAATGAGAGATTCAGACAAACTTCACCCGTGCTTCACCCACCCCCTCTAACAGGACGCTCACTTCTGCTGGTGAGTCAAAAAACACGGTTTCCACGACGCTGCCAAGCATAACGAATGTTCCGGCCCTCAAAGGTCTGCCCAGCCCGGCTCTGTGATTAGCCAACCAAGCAAGTGCCTCTAATGGGTGACCAAGAATATCCGAGCCCACTCCTCTCGAATGCTCGCAATTATTAATATAAAGCACCCCATCTATTGCACCCAAATTTAACTCTTGCCAATTAATCTCTTCGGCTCCAAGAACGACCCCCGCATTAAAAAAATCATCCGCAATCAGGGTTGGTGCATTCAACAGAGCATAATTTTCATACCGGTCGTCGACCAATTCTATCGCTCCCATTAGACTACCAACGGCTGCCGCCGCGCTTTCGCGTGTATACGGCCCCTTTTCTCCCAACATATCTTGACCCAGACGAGCCGCTATCTCACATTCAACACCAATCCTATGAAACCGCGATAACTGAATATTTGCTTCCCCAAGGAAAACCATTGACCTAAATATCTCTCCAGCACAGGGATGATCAATATTGAGAAATTTCTGCATTACCTCCGTAGTACAACCTATTTTATGTCCTACCAAGTTTCCATAACCCGCCAATGCCAATATTTCATGCAATGCTGCTTGAATAGCATAGCCTTCGGTTTCCGTTTGCGGCACTAGTTCTTCCGGCAATAGCGAAGTACGGGGGCCGCCTAACCTACTTTGGGATAGAAAACTAGCTGCTTTTTCTATCTCGGTCTCATTCATTAAATGTACTTTCCTATCTCAAAATCACTTGCCAAGGCCTATCCTATGTGCTCCCGATAGGAATGCCGGCTCTAATTTGAATTAATATTAGGTAGTTTTAACTCGCCCTAATATAAATTAAAATAGAAAGCATTATGAACGTAAAAAAAGTGCTGGTAAATTTCTGAGTCGTACCATTTTGGTAATGCGAAATATCAAAAATTTGGAAAGTATATTCATGACTGTTGAAATGCCAATTCCCGATGATGAACATCAGAGGCTCAAAAACCTCCATGAATACAATATTATGGATACTGCGCCCGAGATTATTTTCGATGAGATAACTGAATTAGCCGCTGAAATTTTACAATGCCCAGTTTCATTTATCCAGTTTATGGACGAAGATCGCCAATGGTTCAAATCTAAATACGGTTTGCCCGACGACTTGATCGAAATGCCACGTGATGCGTCGGTTTGCTCGGCCACTATATGCCAAAATGACCTTTTATTAGTTCCCGACTTGTCTGAAGATATTCGGTTCGCCGATCTAGATTCCGTAAAATCAGCTCCAAATATTAGATTCTACGCTGGAATGCCCCTCATTACACCTGCTGGACAAGCCATCGGAACAATCTGCACAATCGATTTCGAAAAAAAAGAGATAACGCTAAGCCAGCAAGAGGCAATGCGCAGATTATCACATCAGGTAGTTACTCAATTGGAATTGCGCCGAACGGTCATAGAAATGGATAACGCTATCAAGAGCCGCGATCAAATGCATGAAGAGTTGGCCGCAGAGAAAGCACGCTCAGATGAGATGCTACGTAACATACTACCAACTAAAATAGCAGCGGAGCTCAAAGATACAGCGAGAGTAGAGCCTCGTTTTTACAACTCTGTGAGTATTTTGTTTGGGGATTTTTCGGGTTTTACAAAGTTAGCAGAGCAGATGCAGCCAAAAGCTCTGATAGAGCTTCTGCATCAGTACTTTTGTGCTTTTGATAACATAGTATCGAAACATCATGTGGAAAAACTGAAAACGATTGGTGATGCGTACATGTGCGCAGCCGGACTACCTGGTGAGAGCAGAGGGCATGCACTTGCCGCCTGTTTTGCCGCATTAGAAATTCAGAATCATATGGATCGTATCAACCTACAAAGAGAAAAATTGCGCATGCCACGCTGGGATATGCGTATAGGCATCCATTCTGGTCCCGTAATCGCCGGGGTAGTTGGCGAGAGAAAGTTCACATACGATATATGGGGCGACGCCGTCAACATTGCTGCTTTGATGGAACAAGAAGGGGAACCTGGCCGCGTTAATATATCACAGACCACTTTCCAGCAAGTTGCCGAGATTTTTGAAACAGAAGAACGGGGAGAAATAAAATCGGCAAAGAAAGGTTCGCTGGCTATGTATTTTGTCAATAGGCTCAAACCTGAGTTTTCATCAGATCCTAATGGCCTAAAGCCAAATGATACCTTTCAAAAACAGTTCGGGAAATTGTTGCGGGTATACGAAGCGTAATTAGATTCAGACCCTTTATAAATAATCTCAGCCAACCCAGACTTCAGACCCACTTAACACAAATAATAGAGCAAATCAGTTAATGGATATTTTTCGGACTCCCGATAGCGCGTTTGCTGAAATTCGCGACTTTCCTTATAAACCAAATTATCTGCTATGGGATGGCCTGAGAACACACTACATCGATGAAGGTCCCAGAGATGGTCCCATAGCTTTACTTCTGCATGGTGAGCCTACATGGAGCTATCTTTATAGAAAAATGATACCTACTCTAATCCAAGCAGGGTATCGATGTATAGCTCCGGACCATATAGGGTTTGGTCGTAGCGACAAAGTAATCCGTGATGAATGGTATGTGATCGACAAACATATTGACAGATTGCGAGATTTTATAACGCTGCTCGATCTTTCGGATATAACATTAATCATGCAAGATTGGGGAGGGCCCATAGGTCTGATAAACGCTGTAGAAGCTCCTAAACGGGTCGACCGCCTCGTGATACTTAATACATGGTTGCATCATAGTGCGGTAGTTTATTCTCCAGCAATCCGGGCTTGGAGAGAGGCCGCCATTAATCCCCATTGGCTAGGCTGGACCAAACATAATTTACCGTGTGGCGCGATCGTCAGGCGGGCATTAATCCGACCAATGAAGCACCCTCACCAACTAGAGGATGCATATGAAGCGCCTTTTACCGGCAGTATAGCTTCGAAGGCCGGGGCACGCCGATTTCCCTGGTGCATCCCCTTTGCTGAACCCGAAGCCGGTGCGGCAATCCGACAAGAAAAAGCCTTTATTGAACTTCAATCGTGGACCAAGCCAGTACATTTCATTTTTGGTTCTTGCGATCCGATATTTCCACCCAGCACCGGGAAAACATGGGCCGCTAAAATTCCAAGCGCGACGTTTGAAACGATTGAGAATGCCGGCCATTTCTGCCAAGAAGATGCAGGCCCTGAAATAGTACAGCGGCTAGTCCAATTGGTTAAAGGAACATGATTAATATTGGTGGAATGAATTTCCTAGTCCCTCTTAAGCCTTTGCTCGGCCATGTTAGATAATAAGGTGATGGGTGAGTGAAGTATCAATCCACACTATGCCTCACGTTATACCGAATGTTGCAAAGTAGTCGAGTCAGAAACCCCCGATTAACATAAAGGCGCCGATTTAATACCTTCCTACTAAAACGGATTTTCTCAGTTAATAAGGGAACATTAAGATCTTCTGCAGTGGTTTAACTAAAGAATATAAGTGTATCGCAAAGTTGCAAACTTCCCACCTAAGATGTAGCTCTTTTTTTTTAAACAAATTTGGGGCATCGCAATAAAACCTATATCTTCGCATTAGAAACCGCTTGAAATTTAACGAGGACTTTACAGGTCTCTACCAAACACATAAGAATAAAGAATGTTCTGGTGGAGTTACATAAGATGAGAAAGATCTATAAAGGCTGTTACATTGTATTGATTTCCATTTTTTTTTCTGGATGTTTTGGCGAAGATGAAAAGGCTAAAGCGCCCAAGAAAGATCATATCTTTGTACAGAATGACGGTGTAGAAAATTTCAAGGTAGACGTTCAAAATCGAGTGAAAGACAAAGTGTTGGTTCCATTCAGAGAAACAGTCAAAATTGAATTTTTAGCGACCAAAACAAAAACTGTACTAGTTAAAACAAAAAGCCAAGATCCGAATTGGAATGATTGTTCAATCGCTATGCAAGTAGGGCAGACACTAATAGTTTATCGAAAATACGAAAGCATTGAATGCAGAGCAGAGTAAAAACCTGCTTAAGGAAAAACTGTATTACTTTATCCTTATTAATTGGTTTTTTATCTTGTTCTGCTTTTTTTCAGTCGGCCCTCGGAGAGAGCTTGGTCGTTCAGGGAAGCGCAACCGTAGTCGACGGCGACACTATTATAGTGAAAGATATTAGAATAAGATTAAGCGGCTTGTCTGCTCCTGAATTGGGGGAGAAAGATGGTGAGGAAGCGAAAATCACTCTGCAAGCACTTCTCCTAAATAAACAGGTTCGATGTTCCTTATCTGGAAGAAAAAGTTATGAGCGATATATAGGAACTTGCTGGATAGGTGCCCGCGACATAGCAGCGCTTTTGATTATGGAAGGTAAAGCCAGAGATTGTCCAAGATATAGCCAACGTCGCTATCTTGCTTTAGAAACTCTGAAGTCTAAAAGGTTAACGCTTCCAAAATATTGCCTGTGAAACCTTATACGCGCCCCATGCAGGGCTAATGCGTCAACAAAACTAGCTTGTGATTTCTCAGTACTTCATTAATAGGGTGTTCCTCCGGGAATCCGATCGAACATTATTTCAGGCAGCCAAAGCGCAAGACCGGGGAACATTATAATTAAGCCCAGGCAGACGAAATGTAAAATTATAAACGGTACTACCCCTCGGTACATATCGGCTAATCTTAGTTCAGGCGGGCTGATGCCTCGAAGAAAAAAAATAGCCGGGGCCATAGGGGGAGTAAGATAACTAGTCTGGATAACAATTAAAAACATAATACAAAACCAAACGTCATCAACCCCCATAGTTCTCAAAACGGCTACCGCAACAGGAACCACGATGATCATTATAGATATAAACTCCAGAACGAAACCAGCTATGAACGTAATTAGCATAAAAATCAACATCGCTGGCCATACAGAGAGATTTGCTTCCTGAAAAAAATCTCGAACAACCCCCAACCCCCCCAAAGCCACAAATATGCTGGCAAACATCATGCCACCCAACAGGATGGTCATTATCATAGCCGTAACACGCAAAGCCTTCAGAAAAGCTTCCTGTAGAAGCCGCCACCGGAAGGTTCCATAAGCCAATGTCAGGATAATGGTACCTATTGCTCCCATTGCTCCCGCCTCCGTTGGCGTCGCCCAACCCAGCATTATAGTTCCTAAAACAGAAAAGATTAGCCCAAAAAGCGGAATTAACGAACTTGCTACCGCCCATGATTGAGTCATCATAGAGCCCATGGGCTCATCGGATTGTGAGCTCGGTCCATCCGCTGGACGCACTGTACATCGTATCAATATATAGAGAATATAAAGACCAGCTAGAATCAATCCTGGCAACATAATACCCAAAAATAGATTTCCAACACCTACCCCAGCAATTGGACTTAAGATTACAACGACGACTGAGGGTGGAATAATGGTTCCAAGTGATCCACCTGCACAAATGGTACCCGCTATTAATCCTTTATTATAACCGTGTCGCAACATTACCGAAATCACCATCAATCCAACAACAGACTCAGCTGCTCCTACCACGCCACTCGCAGCAGCAAAAAAAACGCATAAAATTACAGTTGCTATAGCAAGACCACCGGGCAACTTTCGGGTTATAATGTGCACCGCTTCAAATAATCTTTCCGAAATGCCGGATTTTTCCAGCATACAACCCATGAAAATAAATAACGGAACTGCGGAAAGCACATAATAAGAAGCCACGTCATCAACCTTTGCCACTAGTTGATGAACCAAAACATCACCAAATCTTATATAACCGAAGAGAACTGCTACACCGAGGAGGGAAAAGGCCACTGGAAATCCGATGAAAATGAAGATCATCAGTACTGGAAACATCATCAGGCCTAGACTTATTGTCATCTCAAAATTCACCTTCACATTAAAAACAAATCCCATTTATCCTGGGCCAGTTGTCACCCCATGATCAGCTTCTCAGCGCACCCGGTTAAAGCTTCCAGGGTGCAGTACTGTGACTAATTAACTTATTATTCACATCGCGAATCTCTGATTGGAGAAACCGACCCGGCAGACAGGATGGATTAAAATGCGCCTTACAACTAGCCGGCCCTTTAGTCAACGGATGTGTATATTTTGACGTAAGTTCAACGGTTACTCCAGCAGATCCAGTCTTATTTTTACAAAGATGTGCCATAGTTATATCCATAATTGTAGTAAGTAAACCATTGTCATATGACTGGTGTATTGGATTAAAATAAAAATCTTCAACATGAAACTTAGCTGCGCATGAATTTGTAGTGTAAGTAAACTGAAGACCCAAAAATTCAACAAGAAAGAATGATTGCTTGTAGGTTGATAGGGCATTCTCAAGCTGGGTGACGACCGTTGACATCTCTATTTACTCTCCCGTTTGAAGAAGCTTTCCGGTCTTGCGAGCAACGGAAAATGACCATGCAAAAATTAATGCCCCTATCATCAAATAAACAACATTTGCAATCATAGCTCCTATAAGTAAATCTTGGCGAAAAACGTTATCAATTAATACCGAACGCATCCCCTCAAAAACATATGCAGAAGGTGTACACCAAGCGACCGTTTGTAACCATACGGGCAGAGTATCTACTGGATAATATACAGCGCTGATTGGAGCGAATGCGAATATCGCCACCCACGCTAAACTCTCGGCGCCCAAGCCAAACCTCAAGACCATAGCTACAACTGCCATCCCCAATCCCCACCCCATGACAAACAGGCACGAGAAAAAGGCTACGATTCCAACACCGTACGAGAATATTGAAAACTCAAAAAAGACAAATGCCAACACCCACGATGGAAGCAGTCCTACTACCCCCCTAAGAAAACTTACAATAATCATGGAAAGTATAAATTCGTATGGTCGGAGTGGACTTACAAAAAGATGGCCTAAATTTCTTGACCACATTTCCTCAAGAAAGCACATAGAAAAGCCAATTTGACTTCTGAATAACAGGTCCCACAGCAGGACTGCGCCGATCAATACTCCCGCTGCGTTAGCTACCCAACTGGAATGTCCAATAAAAAATTGGGTCACGAAACCCCATATGACCATTTGTACCGTCGGCCAATACGCCATCTCTAATATTCTGGGTATCGAGCCTCTGACGAGGTAATAATGCCGAAGTACAATGGCGAAAATACGTCGAAACGAGGTCATATACTCCATTCTCCTTTCGCGGACCAGACCATCACTTTATAAAACCACCCGACGGTTCCTGGCCACGTCAAGGAAAACTTCTTCCATATTGCTGCGACCATATTTATGAATTAGGAATGTCGGGGATCCAATATCCACCATAATTCCAGTGCGCAGCATTAAAACTTTATCGCACAAACGTTCAACCTCTGCCATGTTGTGAGAAGCCAAAAGTATCGTCGCGCCGGTTTCATTGGCATACTCGGATATGTAGGCGCGAACCCAATCGGCCGTATCTGGATCAAGCGATGCGGTTGGCTCATCCAAAAAAAGAAGCTTCGGTTGATTAATAAGTGCTTTAGCTAGCGCTACTCTGGTTTTTTGGCCGGCCGAAAGTTGACCTGTTTTCCGGCTCAATATATCTTCAATCGCTAATCTTTTTGCTAAATTTGCAATATGATCTCCAGTATCTCGTATGGAATACAATTCCGCATAAACCTGAAGGTTCTCTTTAACAGTAAGTCTATTTGGCAGATCAACATAAGGGGAAGAGAAATTAATCTTTGGTAAGACCTGGTAGCGTTCCTTAACAACGTCTCCATTAAAAATTCGAACGTTCCCGCTAGTTGGAACCAACAATCCCATTAAAATTGAAATTATGGTTGTCTTTCCCGCGCCATTTCCGCCAAGTAGAGCCGTTATACTTCCCTGTTCGACGCAAAAACTGACGTTATCAACGGCTACAAGTGCTCCAAACCGTTTTGTTAGAGAACTAACTTGAATTGCAAAATTAGGCATCTATCATCACTTTATAAACCGCTGTTTACATCTACTGCCATAGGCATTTGTATAAATTAAGTGGCCGTATGTAAGTTGTTTAATACAAAATACGTTCCATCCACCAAAGTTTTTAAACTCTAAACCACTTACTATTTTCCAGTTCTCCAATGTACAATATTCTTTGTTGAAGACGACCACCACGATCAGTTTCAGGGCTATATACAAATGATCTCTTTTTATATCAAAATATTGTCACGGGAGACTATCAAACCCATTTAAAGATTAACACCGTGTTAATCTATAGGAGGTGCCATGAATAGTGCGAGCTATGGTTGGAACTTTGGATTAGGGCACACACCAACCGGAGCCGTAAGCGCCAGGACCCTAATCGCAATTCGCTGGGTCGCGGTAGTAGGACAAGCCACGGCAATTCTTATAGTGGCCTTTGCACTAAGTTTTAAGCTTTCACTTCCTATTTGCTTCGGAATCATCGCCGCTTCGGCTATCTTAAATGTGTTTATCCAGCTCAGCACCTCGGAGAACAAAAGACTAAATGATCAATGGGCCTCTGCATCTCTGGGATTTGATATCGTACAAACCGCCGCTCTGTTGTATGCGACAGGTGGGATGGAAAACCCTTTCGTTTTATTGCTGCTTGCACCTGTAACGGTTTCCGCAACAATATTATCGCTGCGATCTACCGTCTTTTTGTTACTAATCACTTTAATGGTGGCAGTCTTTCTCATCTTCCATCATCTGCCTTTACCATGGAAAGAACAAGGCATTCAACTTCCCACACTGTATACCTATGGGACTGGAACTGCATTGATCATAGCAATTTTGTTCACAACAACTTATATATGGCGAGTTGCCCACGAAGCTCGTTTAATGTCGGACGCATTAGCAGCAACACAAATTGCACTATCACGCGAACAACAACTATCGGCTTTAGGAGGACTGGCTGCCGCCGCAGCGCATCAGCTTGGCACGCCTCTCAGCACTATCGCTGTTATAGCAGCGGAGTTGTCGAGAGATGTCCCAAAAGATAGCGAAATTTTTGACGATATAAAGCTCTTAAAAGGTGAAAGCGATCGTTGTCGAAATATATTGGCTAGTCTTTCTCACAGCCCAAGGCATGTCGTTGACAACCCATTTCTGGAGACTCCAATTAGCATGCTGATTGAACTAGCGGCCACACCGCATCAACGGAATACTATAGACGTAACAATAGAGCGCTATTCAATAGAAGTAGATGCAGAGGAAAAGCAAGACGCCAATGATGAGCCGATAGTAGTTCGAAGTCCCGAGCTTTTGCACGGACTCAGTACACTTATACAAAATGCTGTTCAATTTGCTGAAAATTCCGTCGAAATTACGATCACTTGGGATTTCCGGATTATTTCGGTAGTTATCGAAGATGACGGGCCTGGGTTTCCAACCTCTATGCTGGATCGTTTGGGTGAGCCGTATTTATCCACTCGGAGTGCGGATGCCGAACATATGGGCCTTGGAATATTTATTGGTAAAACTTTACTCAGCAGAACGGATGGTCAACTCTCATTTAGAAACAGATCTGATGGCGGCGCTGTCGCATCTGTCCAGTGGGATAGGGATGCAATTGAACGTTAAAAAGTTTTCACTGGGTTTCGAATAGTTTTTCCGGCTGGGACTGGCACCAAAACTGATACATTGTAATGAACGTGTCGGGCTGGCAAATTTCAAAATCATTCCACTGATCAAGATTCAGAGGATTTGCTTGATCTAAAAACTGTTTTTTGAATTCTAGAGAAGTGGGCTCTGAACAGTTTGCAAAGCCCAAAAAACTCAATCCAAATTGTTTTAAAACCTCTTTGATTTCCAGCAAGGTGAATTGTGTTTCTCTTTCATGAAACAGGAGATCTCTGCATCCACTCATTGAATAAAAATCCACAATTTTAGATAACAACGGCTCACTGCGACCATCATGCGTATTGATGATTTTTTCCCGCCGCCCTCGAATGAACCTAATAGTTTGATCTCTATCGAGGTTATTTGGAATAGCTTCCCGCCACTTTTCCCAACGTTTGCGAGCAATCTTGCTATAAAGACCAATCCGCATTAATCCGTTAGGTTTCAAAAGTCCTTGAAGAATGTGCCAACCAACTAATGGGTCTTCCATATGGTGTAATACGCCTGATGCCTCTATCAAATCGAATCTCTCTTTTCGATCACCAAGTTTCAATATATCTGCCTGCGCAAACCTGAGATTATCTTGATTACGGGTCTGAGCCTGACGAATAGCAAATGCGAGCGAAGAGCGGCTTAGATCAATGGCCAGAACATTCGAATTCCAGTAACGGCCAGCAGTAGATATGGCATGTCTTCCCGTGCCACAACCTGCGATAAGTATTTCTGGCCTTTCAAGGTCCAACCCCGTCGTTTCGAGCCCAGGAAATTGTTTTAATATTCTGTTACCAAGTGTTTCTGCCAGACCCCCATTGTCAATCGTAAACCATTTTGGATAGGGGTTTACCTCATATTGCTCCTTCACTTTGCGCGATGTATCATCTTCAATCAGGGTCAGTTGAGGAATATTCGTTTTAATTTTATTTTCACTCAACCGATCTATTATCTCCCGTTCTATCAGCGTCCTCATGCAAGGATTAGAATGGTCTTCTGTGCGAAGTTTCATCCAAAATTCAGAGTTTGGATTAATTTCTGTCAACGGTTTATACATTGCCGAGATAGCCAGTTGCACGAGATTCGGCGATTCTGTCTTTTCCAAAAATCTATCCATTAAAAGTAATTCTTCATCGGAAGTTGGTTGGACAAACTCTGTATTCTGGAACTGAATAGCGATAGCCCACAAGTTATCCAGAGGGCAGACAAGTCGTTCACTTTCTACAATAACTGAAAGAAGACACCGTCTAACAGACGTAATCCAGCGTTCAAGTTGTTTGGATGGAATGATGGTCCAAACCAAAATAGTTACGAATAGCGGGTCCAACATTATTTTAGAAATTAAATGCCCCAAGGATGACTTTTCTAAAGCAAGATTTTCGGCGCCTTTTCTTCCAACCAAAAGCTCATTATTGTAAATCACTAGTTGGGCAGCTGGTGATGCCAATTGTTGATAATCTACATTCTTAGAATTGAATAGGCGAAGTAACAATCTGCGGGCAATAGCAGACGGCTTATTGAACGCCATGGAACCTAATGTATTTAGTGCTTCTTGAAGGGTTTCGCAATCCTCCGGAGCCTTTCTCAATAGGAAAAGGTATTGCTCAAGGGCCAAGTCTGATTTACCTAGCTGCCACAAGGCCCGAGCTAGATTTCTTCGCGCTATAGCATAATTTGGATCTAGTTTAATTGCTCGCCTATAGCTTCTAACGGCATCCTCGGGCAAACCAGCAGCCCGGAGCGCCACCGCTAAGTTATTATGAACATCTGGAGATCGTGGATTAGCTTTTGCTATTTTTCGGTAGATCATTATTGCTTCATGAAAGCGCCCATTCGAAACCAATGTTCCGGCCTCTTGCGAGAGTCGTAGCCAAGTTTGTGAAGCCATTTAATTCCTCGTCAGTGCAGTCAAACTCTTATAGATGTACGTCAAACGCAATACTCACCCTGTCGCCTCTAGTCGAAAACGGGACTGTGCCATGCCAAACGTAGGAGGGAAACATTATTATCATGCCTGGATGAGGCTCTATGCTTCGGATATATTTTTTTTTATCGCCCAAAGCCGGTAAGCCGTAACCCGGGCGATTAAATTCGATCCATCCTTCAAAAGATTCTTGTGCTTTATTTTTTGGTGGCATCGTCACATAATATACGCCACTCATCCATCCTTGGTTATGGATGTGCCCAGATTGATGGTCAGCTGGACCTAGAAAATTTGCCCATATATCAAGACTATATGCCTTCGGTTTCAGTCTTAAATATGGGTGGTCGGGATCCTCGGGAAGGCTAGATATATATTTGTTTATGCTGGTTACTAGCGCTGCTTTAAAAAGCTCTAAGATTGGAACCTGATGATCAAAAAGACGAGGAACTATAGCGCCACCTCTAATTGCTCTGTTTTGGGGATTCCAGTCTGACGTAAAGTTTGGATGTTTCAGTAACGCGGATCGAAGCTCATTATTAAATGTGACTATATTATAATTCATTTCATGAATGTCTATATACTGAGCCCTTATCAAAGTTCCAAGGCCAATCAATTTATTTGCCTCTGAAATTCGGTTAACGCCTAATAATGCGATCGTCTTATAGGCAATAGATCTAACATTATTAAAAGTTATTTCCTCGCTGGCAGCTAGTGTATCAAGTGCCCCTTTTGGATTGAGCATTTTCAACTGCATAGCTGCCACATTATTTATAGCAGCAGTTGAGCTGGGCTTACTAATTAGAGCTTGGCGGTATTTAAAAAGAATGGCGTATTCGTCTTTATCGGACTTGCTGCTCACTTGCTGCATCATGTTAGCTATTGAGACAAATGGCGCACTCTGGTCGGGTTGCAGCAATAATGATTTTCGATAGGCTAAATTAGCCTTCTTTTCGTCACCCATTTGTAAATGATAGTCACCCGCTACGTTATAAGCTTGCATATATTCTGGGTTTTCAGAGATAACATCCAATAAAAGTTCCCCAATTCCCGAAACTCGTTCCTCTCTTAGACATATTTTTGCTAATAAAACTGATGCCATTGGATTCCGTGGACTGAATTTTAGTATCTCCCTATAAAGATTCTCAGCTTCTGATAAGCTGTTAGCGTTATGATATGAAATCGCCGTTTTTAAGGTCTTTTGAAGGTCCATACATCACCCGGTATAATAAAAACGTACAACTTTCAACTATAAGAATATCGCTTAATTAAGTTATTTTAAAATAACTTAATATTCGTATTAAATTCCTGTGCACCTAGACAGCATGGCGTGTTTATTTTATACACCGACTATCAGTTATAGGAAATGTGGTCATAGTACAAAAATTCACAATATGCCCAGGTAGCTCAGTTGGT